>CAZZHL010000100.1:0-7918 GCA_964653945.1 uncultured Pirellulales bacterium | reverse complement strand
CAGAATACGAGCTTTATCACTTTATCGGCAAGGACATTACGTATTTTCATGCACTCTTCTGGCCTGCGATGCTCATCGGAGCCGGTTTCAAAACCGCCAACAAACTTTTCGTTCATGGCTTTTTAACCGTAAACGGCGAAAAAATGAGCAAATCACGAGGGACATTTATTGAGGCGAGCACCTACTCAAAACACCTGAATCCTGAATTCCTGCGATACTATTACGCAAGCAAACTAACCGACAGTATCGATGACCTTGATTTGAATTTTGATGATTTCATAAACAAAACCAATTCCGATTTGGTCGGCAAATTCGCAAACCTCGCCTCCCGCTCCGGACCAATGCTGACAAAGAAACTGGATGGTCAACTTGGTCAGTTAGATAGTCAGGGCAGAGAGTTAATCAACAAACTAACCACCGCAAAGAACCAAATCATCACGGATTACGAAAATCTTAAATTTGCTGCTGCGGTTCGCACAATTACTGCTTTAGCCGACGAGGCAAACCGATATGTCGAACAGAATCAGCCCTGGACAACGATAAAAACCGACCTGGAAAAGACACGAGCCACCTTAACAACCGTAATAAATGCGGTACGCATCCTGACGATTTACCTAAAACCTATCCTGCCCAAATATGCTGAAAAGGTTGAAAAATTTCTTAACGTGGACAAACTAAGCTTTGCAGATGTGCAAAAATTGCTGCAAAACCACAAAATAAGTGACTTTGAACGATTACTTGAAAGGGTTGATGAAGAACAGGTGAATGCAATGATAGAAGAAAGCAAAGAAACTCAGTCCGCCAAACAAACGGCGGACAAGCCGCTGAGTGCTGAAAAAACGGAAGCAACCTCGGCTGAACCATTCAAGCCCGAGTGCACAATCGACGACTTTGGTAAAATTGACTTGCGAATTGCCAAAGTTGTAAAGGCCGAACCGGTTGAAGGTGCGGATAAACTGCTTCGTCTGGTTTTAGATGTAGGCGGCCCGCAAAAAACCTGTTTTGCCGCGATAGCCAAGGCCTATAAGCCCGAAGAGCTGACCGGCAAAATCGTGGTCTATCTGGCTAACTTAAAGCCAAGACAGATGAGGTTCGGCCTGTCGGAAGGTATGATTCTGGCAGCGGGTGCTGGCGGAAAGGACATCTTTATGCTCTCAGTTGATGCTGGAGCAAAACCCGGACAAAAGGTACTTTGATAAGGAATTAACCGCAGAGAACGTAAAGACCGCTAAGGATAAAAATACAATGTTTTTAAATCCATACTATCTCAGCGTTCTCAGCGGACTCTGCGGTGAAAAAATCAAAAATGAAGAAGAGTCTCGAACAAATTACTAAAGAGGACAGCCGATATAATCACAGAGCGGTCAGGTTCGTTTATGAAGGGCTTGGCTATACAGTACAAAATGTTGCCACCGCCCCTCGCCACGTTAGCGGCCAAACACTCTGCGAGGGGCTGAAAAAATTGGCTGTTGAAAGATGGGGCAGACTGGCAATGTTAGTATTAAATAACTGGGGTGTCAAAACAACTCGCGATTTGGGTGAAATCGTCTTTCTTTTGATAAAGCACAACTGGCTGACTGCTCAGCCGACCGACTCAATCGATGACTTCAATGATGTCTTCGATTTCGAAACCGCCCTCAAAAACCATTTCGAATTTTGAATTGCCAACCTCAAATCAATTGTGCTATATCGAATTACCAGGCAATACTCAGGTTAGTTTTTATGGGCTCATTTGATAATAGCCTGCCGAGCATTTTCATCGTGTGAAAATTATAGCAGCTCGGTCTCAGCTTTGCTTGTCTCTCTGACGCCAGCGTCAGGCAGACTTAAGCCATCGATGCCACATCTCTCTATACGCTGCTTCCACCTTCCGGGCAAATCTCTTTGCGTCATACAATGCACCGTCCTTAATTCGTTGCCGCATCGAAGAACGAAGTTGAGCAAGGGCCATGTGATTTTCCGCAAGTGCCGTGGCTTTGGCAACATATTCGTCGGGCGTTAAGGCCGCAAAGAAATCGAGCCCGACGTTGCTGAGCATGCTCAATCCGACCCGAGAAGCATGACATTTGCCGACCAGCGAGATTACGGGTACTCCCGCCCAAAGGGCCTCACACGTGGTTGTAAAGCCATTACACGGATAGGTGTCCAGCGCAATGTCTACTTCACCGTACAGCCGAAAATGCTCATCAATTGGTCTCCACCCACAAATGGCCACCCTACTTGAGCTGATTCCCAACCGCTCGAACTGGCTAAAATAATATTTACTCATCCGGTGGTCGATGCTCACTCCGAACTTTAGTAAAATGCGAGAGTCGCGATTAGCTTTTAGAATCCTGGCCCATAGCTCGATGATGTGTGGATGTACCTTGCTGCTGCTGTTAAACGAACCAAACGTGATATAATCATTTCGAAGGGCAGGCAACGGTGCTACAGGCGGAGCAAAATCGGCTGGTTTATAACAGAGAAAACCATCTGACAAGAAAAATAATTCTTCGGTATAGAATTGTTGGGATTCCGGTGGGTCGGCCAGGACATCTGTAAAACGATAATCGATTGCCTCAATTCCGGTTGTGTCCGGGGAACCCAAATAGGTAACCTGGATTGGAGCCGGCTTATGGGCCATAACAAGCAGACGATTGTCAGCGGTATGACCTGAAAGTTCCACCAGTATATCAATTTTGTCCTGCTGAATCATATCAACAACCATCTTATCATCGAGGCCACGAATGTTTCGGTACAAATCACAGTCGGTCTTAACCTGTTCCGTAACCTCATCCGGATAAGCTACATTGCTGTAGCCATAAACTTCAACCGCGTCATGATTGTGCCCATCCAGAAGCGGCTTAATGAAATATGCCACAGGATGGACGCGAAAATCCGGTGAGATGTAACCAACACGAAGCCGACGTTCAGGGTCGGGATTATTATCGTGAGACACTCTGGCCAGAGAACCAGGGGCATGAAGCCGGCCCCATCGCCTATGTTCTTCAAAAAGCTGGTAGGGGTCCAGTTCGGGCTGATGATGAAGGTAAAACAGAAGGTTAGAGTGTACTGCTGCATTCGTAGGGTCAATTTCTATAGCCTGGCGAAATAGATTGATACCTTCTTGAATTTGGCCTGTCCAGATATGCATCCTCGCCAGGCCGGCTAAGAGCTCAGCATTATTCGGGTCTGCCTCGACAGCCCTTTTTTGATATTCCATTGCCTCCGACAGATGTCCGATACGCTGGCAGATAAAACCTAACTCGTTGTACACCAAAGCGTGTGGTTCCTGCTCCAATATCTTTTCGAACCACTCTTTTGCCTTGTTGAACTGTCCGATTTGTTTGAAGACCATTGCAAGCACTAACATGATGTCTGTTCGCGATGGGTCCTTGTTGATGATTTGGGTGGCAGCTTCTACGGCCTCGTCATTTATAACTCGGGCAGCATCCATGACCCGTCCGCTTGCTAAAGCTTCATTGGCCTGGATTAGCAATTGCGGCACCCCATCGCTTGAACTTGGCAGATGCAAATTGCCATCTTTCAAAACTAACATTCCCAGTCTGCCTTGCTTTGTTTCGGTTTGTGTGCAGCTGCAGGATTGTTCCACTTTTACGTTGTGGGTTTGACTCATCTGTAGTTCTTCCAATAAAACCAAAGAGACATTTGGGTATAGCCCTTCATTGTGTGCTATCGGCAAAAATGACAGTTTCCGGCAAAATTTTCTCTAATAGACCCGTTTTGGATATCGCTCTCGTCTTGGCGTAGGCCAAGCCGTAGCCAGAAAGGGCAACTTAACAAAAATACCGGATTGTGGTAAGGCTGGAAGGCCACGGCGATTGCAGCTATTGCCTTTGCCGGGGGTGAAACGAGTATTAGAGCATCATTTGGAGCTGGTGAAATAGTACTGCAGGCCGGACATTATCATATGCACGCCAATAGCGGCAATGAACAGGCACATCACTTTTGAAAATACCGTGCAGACCATCTTGCCGAGAATTTTGTGTATGGGCTCGATGAATCGCATTATAAACCACAGTATTCCAAAGACCACAGCGATTGCTACAACTGCCTTCGCCGGGCCGGAACTTTCGAGTGTTGTCAAACTTGTTACCATCGCTCCCGGCCCAGCCAGAAGCGGACAGGCCAACGGCACACAGCCAATCTCATAGGGACTGAAAGTACCTTTAACCTCCACAGAACGCCGCAGCACACCAAATATCAAATGGTCGATAGCGATAATTAGCAGCAATATCCCGCCGGCAAGCTGCAAATCGGCCAACTGAATATGAAAAACACGATTCAACACCCAATTGCCGGCAAATGAAAAAACCAGGAGGATAAGAACGCCAACGGTTACTGCGGTGTTGAAGGCCTTTCGACTTTGTCCGTTTGGCGTATGCTCAGCGACACTGAGCAGTATTGGAATGTTACCTATCGGGTCAACAATCGCAAATAGTGCTAAAATCGCCTCAATGTAAGACATATTTTATTAATCGTCTGTCCCCATCGATATACTGCAATTCATTTTTGCCCTGTCCAAAATTATACAGTTATAACTCAATTTCCATAAATACCGTACCTTCTATCGGATTGTAATAATAGGGTTTGATTTGCTTAAACCCAATGGACGCATATAACGCTTGAGCAGCCGTCATTGAAGCAAGTGTATCTCCTCGCATACGGGTATAACCAATTTTTCGAGCTTCTGCAACGATAGCTTCTACTAATTTTCTGCCTATCTTCAAGCCTCTAAACCTCTGTCTTACATATAGTCTTTTCCCCTCACATATACCGTCACTCAGTTTTCTAAGTGCTACACATCCGGCAATTTCTTCATTATATCTGGCAAGTAAAATACAACCATCCGGCCGAGCATAACAGCCGGGGAGATTAGCTAACTCTTCCTCAAAATTCTGAAAACCAAGATCAATCCCTAAAGAATCAGCATACTCCTCAAAAAGATCCCTCGCCAACTCAATATCTTCGTTTGTTTCCGCAGGAAAAATTTTTAGCATAGTCTCTTAATCTCACAGCTAAAAGTTAGACGTCTTCCACTAAGATTATTTTCACTATATCAGTAAGAACTTTAGCTTTGTGCTTGTGTTTCTCGCCTGCGGGGATAAAGACCCCGTCACCTGGGCCAAATACAATTGTTTTTCCGCTGAAGTCTATTTCTATTTGACCTTCCAGGACATATCCGATATGCCCTTTAGCACACCAATCCGGCTCTACAAATTCTTTTGTAAACTCTGCCAAACGCAGTTTCCTGCTGTCTTGTTCATAACTCTTGAATCTAATACCGTCTGCCGGTGTTTCCCACGCCATCGATTTAAAATCTATCTTGTATCGCTCCATCTTCAAACTTCCTTAATGCGACTTCTTCCCTGTCATACTTTCTATTTCAACCTTTATAATCACAGTTTTCTTAACATCTTCTTCTGAATAGTCAAAAACACCTTCCGAATAGTTTTGTACAATAATATTCAGTGCCTCCCGCTTCGATTCAGCGTCCTCTACGAATACCGCTTTTCCGAAGCCGATAACGCTTTTGTATTTCATCCCCCAGTCACACGCCTGGTCAGCTTTTATGATCTCGCAGTCTATATCGATCTCAAAACAAACATTATTATTTTTTCTTAGGATGTCCAACTTTTTGCCTTGCCCGGCACAATGAAAATACAACGTATTGTCTTTATAACCAAAGCTGAGCGGAACTACATAAGGCTGATTGTTTTCACATAAACCCAGCCTGCACACCGTGGCCCTGCTCAGTATATCTTCAATGGCAGTAATATCATTTATTTGTTTATCTTTTCTCCGCATAAATCACCTTCTCGCAAACACTTTCTTTCCTAACATGCCACTAAAAATCAGGTTAAAAATTTGAAAATGATTTTTTTGTAATACTCAACGGCCTTTTCTAAGTCGCTGATATCGATATACTCGTCCGGCTTATGGGCAAGTTCCGGTTTGCCCGGGCCAAAAATCACCACCGGTACACCAAGCGAAGCAAAAAAAGGCCCATCCGTAGTGAAACCGACAGCTTTGCTTTCATCGGCTCGGACAGCAGAACAAAAATTCTTAACAAAATCACAATTGCTGTCCGTTTCTAATACATCCACTTCACGCACAACGGCAACCTCTGCATCGAATTTAGGATTTTTCTGTTTTAACTTCCCAATGATACCTTCAAAATCATCGATTATTTGCTGATTATTTTGCGAAGGCAAAGTTCGAATATCTATTTCAATACTACAGCTATCAGGTACAACATTGATTTCTTTGCCGCCGGATATTGTATTGACGCTCATAGAGCAATCGCCTAACAATTCGTGCGGCTCGGCAGCGATTTTATAGTTTTGAAGCTCATCTAAGAAAGATTTCATCGAGGATATGGCATTTATCCCCAGTTGTGGTGCTGAACTGTGAGCCGTTTTGCCTTTGGTTGTAACTTTAAGCCATAACATACCTCGATGTGCGGTGACGACTTCGAAATCCGTCGGCTCAGTTATAATTACACCGGCAAGCTCTGGCAATTGCGCTGCATAGTCGCGAATAAATCTCTTTGTTCCGCAGCTATCGCTCTCTTCACCGGCAGTAGCTACAAGAATAATATCACCTTGCAACTTTGTGTCTGACTCAACAATCCGGCCGATAGCAGTAACAACCGAAGCTATTGCCCCCTTCATATCCGCTGCGCCCCTGCCGTAGATTTTGCCGTCGCCTTCAACCGCTGCAAAGGGTGGGTTTTGCCAGCCTGCCTCACCGGGTCCGACAACATCGAGGTGGCATACGAATAAAAGCGAGCCTTTCCGGCCAGCCGATTTTATCCGCGCAGTGATATTTGCCCTGTTCGCATCCCAGGTATCTACCTGAGAATCTATGCCAAAACGGTCAAGCTCGGCTGATATAATCTGTGCAGCGGCCAATTCGCCCTCCTCAGCGGTCGTTTTAGCCTGAATG
Organism: uncultured Pirellulales bacterium; assembly: GCA_964653945.1. GTDB lineage: Bacteria > Planctomycetota > Phycisphaerae > Sedimentisphaerales > Anaerobacaceae > CAZBWE01. The sequence goes on along the minus strand of CAZZHL010000100.1, from coordinate 970 downwards.
AGTTTTTTCAATAATGTCTTCATTGCCTTGTAATTATATGACCAATAGCCGTCGTTTACAAAGGACTAAACATTAAGAAAGACGCTTACTCGTCGAGGCGGCCTGCTTCGGCGAAGGCCTACGCCGAGCCTGAGAGCCTGCCGTAGCCCGAAAAGGTAAATACCAGTTACCAATTACCTATCACAGTATTATTTCTGTGCTCTTATTTTAGCCCTGAAGCGAAAAAAATTAGAAAATAGCAAAATTCCTGTTGCATAATAAAATTTAAAAAGGGACAATGAAGGGCTAAAGATTTAATGGCCGCTAAGAAAGGAGTGTAAATGGGACCTGTATTAAATGGTCTTGTAAAACTTCAAAGTGTGGAAAATCGCCTGCGAGCCGCCAAGGCAAAACTTGCAAGATGTAGAAGAAACGTAATTATCCAGGAAAATCAAGTCAGAAACCTCCAAAATGCCCTCGAAGCCAAAAAAGAAGAGATTCAGCTAACTAAGATCCAGTCGGACCGGCTGGAACTGGAGCTGAAGAGCAAAGATGAACAAGTTGCCAAGTTAAGGGCCTCACTGAATACCGCGAGAACAAACAAAGAATATGCAGCGGTATTAACCCAGCTTAACACAACAAAAGCCGACAATTCCAAAGTCGAAACCCAAATTCTCGAATTGTTAAAGGATATTGAGGCCGACGAAGTCGAGTGTGAGGACATCCGCAAGCAAATAGAACAGCAAAAGCAACAGCTCGAAAAAACACGAAAAGAGTCAGAGGAGCTGGCAATCAAATATCAGGCCGAAATCGATGAAGTCCAGACAGAATGGAACAAGGTTGCAAAGAGTATCTCCAAAGAACCGTTGGAAGTTTTCAAGCGCGTCGCCGAAACATTTGATGGCCAGGCAGTAGCAGCGATTGAACAGCAGGAGGGCAAAACAGGAGCCTATAGTTGTGGCGGCTGCTTTATGGGCATCACCGCTGAAAG
>CAZZHL010000099.1:0-8042 GCA_964653945.1 uncultured Pirellulales bacterium | reverse complement strand
CCAAATATCCTTCTATCTTTGCCAAGTCAAAGGTGCTGCTTATAAACAAAATTGATTTACTTGCAGCGGGCGCTCAGGGGGACTTTGATATCGAGCGAGTAAAAGCAGATGCCCGAAAATTAAATAAAGGTATTGAAATTTTCCCGATATCAGCAAAGACCGGAGAAGGTATGACCAACTGGTACAAGTGGTTAATAAAGTCGGCCAGGAAAAACAGCGTATAGTATAGTGCTACGTAGTCTTTTTTGACTGGTAGAGGTTGTGTTTGCGGATGTAATCGGCGACGGCAGGGTGCAGCATATCGGATACATCATGTCCGGCAGCTAATCTGTTTCGAATTTCTGTGCTGCTTATATTAACCAGAGATGTCTGGATAACATTGCGTTGTAGTTTTTCAATACGCTCAGGCCCCCAAATATTTTTGAATTTGGAAAAGTCCGGGGTCTTACAGCCGGCCCTGTACATCGTGGATAAATTACATTCGTCAATCAGCCTGGTAATTTCATACCAAAGCGGCAGTTCGTCAATGCTGTCAGCACCTATGAGCCAATAAATTGAGGTATCACTACCGAGGCTGGTCTGAAACTGCCTTACAGTCTCCAGAGTGTAGCTTGGCTCAGGTTTTCTCAGTTCGTAATCACTCAGCTCGAACTTTTTGTTGCCGGCGATAGCAAGGGCGAGCATCGCGAATCGGTCGGCATCACTTGCCACAGGAAAGAGACCTTTTAATGGAGAATGTTTGGCAGGAATGAAAATGATTTTCTCTGCATCGATTTGTTTGACTGCTTCGCCAGCGACCGTAGTATGGCCTAAGTGAATTGGGTCGAATGTTCCGCCGAACAAGACTATTTTTCTTTTAGCTACCACTACTTCGTACTACCATAGAAACTAACAAGTAAACTGTGAAAATAAAGTCATAAGAGAAATTAAAAACTTTAACCAATGAAAAGATACTTGACAGACAGCGAAACTTTTAAAATCCATTTTATCTTTAGCATACTTAAAACATTTTAGCAATACACTAACAATATACATAGCAACAAAAAAGAGAATTTTTTCTCTGGTAATCAAAAACGTGAAACAAGCTGATAAGTATAATAAACCGCTTTTAATATCAGTAATCACACAAAATAGCTACTCAGCTTAAATAAGAATTTAAATTCACATATAAACAGGTTACATTGTTTCATTATAGAACAATGTCAAACGAGACAAGCAATTGTCTAAGACATTGATGGTAAAAAATTTTTATCAAGTATTTTTTAATGTTTGACCGATAAAAAATATATAAAAGTATTTTTAGCTTTTTTACAAATTGTTTGACAGAGTTTTTCAAAATAAGGTAAACTAAAATTTGTAATGCAATGTTAAGTTAAATATAGAAAAGTTTTTAATCAACCGAAAAGGAGGTGATTAAATAATGGCAAAGAAGAAAGCAAAGAAAAAAGCCACGAAGAAGAAAGCAAAGAAGAAAAAAGCCAAGAAGAAATAACAGGGATAGTGCAGCAATTTGATTAGAGGCCTGCAGGTGTTATAGACTTTGGCAGGCTGCCGGTTAAAGCCGGCAAATTGAGGGTTCTCTTGTTTGACTTGTTGCAAAGGGAAGCTTGGCTGCAACCTAAAGCTTAGGATTGCGGTAAGTTGTTTAAAAATGGAAGATTCCATCTTAACAATGGAATCTTCCATTTTATTTATTTAAATTTCAATCGCTAATATTCTTAACTATCGTAATAATAAGATGTTACATTCAACCATTGGCCACTTCTTTTCTGCGGCAGTTTTAGTTCAAATCCCTATTTATGCTGATTATAACCGCATCAGATTGGGAGAAGCTGTTCGGCTTTCGTCTTTGTATACGGGGGTTCAAACCAAATCCGCACGCAACATCTGTGTCGGTCGGATGGTCATACATCGTTGACTGCGTTCTTGCAATCGGCGCTGAGTTTCGTATACTGTCTGTTGATAGTAAGGTAGTTTTTGTAAGAGCCGCAGCATCCCCCGCTCTTGTTTCGCAAGAAACTGCGGGGGCATATTCACAGAGAGAAGATGAGTATGGACTATTTTAACTATAAAAATAGCAGGTTGTTTGCTGAAGGGGTAGATGTTGAAAAAATCGCCGCTGAAGTGCAGACGCCGGTTTACATCTACAGTAAGGCCACCTTTGAAGAACATCTGCGGAAGATTCAAGAGGCCTATAGTGCTCTTGCGCCTATGGTTTGCTATTCCGTCAAGGCCTGTGGAAATATAAATATTCTAAAATTTATGGCTGAAGCAGGTAGTGGCTTTGATATTGTCAGTGGGGGAGAATTGTATCGCGTGTTACAAGTCGGAGCTGAGCCGGCAAAAATTGTCTATGCCGGAGTAGGCAAAAGCGACAGAGAAATCATCGAAGCACTAAATGCGGACATTGCCTATTTTAATATTGAGTCTGAGGCCGAGCTGGAAAACTTGATGCGGCTGGCAAAACAACAAGGCAAATGTCCAAAAGCCGCTTTGCGTGTCAATCCCGATGTGGACCCTAAAACGCACATATATACCACTACGGGCACAAAGGAATCTAAATTTGGCGTTGATATCGAGCGTGCGCAAAAAGTCTTTATCAGCTACGGCAGAGAAAAAGCAATAGACCTTTGCGCAATTGATATACATTTGGGCTCGGCAGGAAAGACTGTTGAGCCGTACGTTGAGGCGATAGAAAAAGTATTGGCTCTCATTGAAAAATTGCGCAGCGATGGTTTCACCATCGAAGCATTAAATATCGGCGGCGGATATGGTGCTGATTACATAACCAGTACTGCACCAACGGCTGCAGAATACGCCGCTGCTATCGTGCCTCTATTAAAGGGGAAGAATCTGAAGCTTATTCTGGAGCCGGGGGCAAGCATTGCCGCCAATGCAGCGATTTTGGTAACGCAGGTTTTATATCTGAAAACAGGTGGCCGAAAGAGATTTGTTATTGTCGATGCGGGAATGAATGATTTGATTCGTCCTCCTTTGTACGGTGCGTTTCATTTCATTTGGCCTGTAGAGGCAGGTGAAAAATTTATTCCGCGCCAGCGTGGTAAAGACCTTCAATTGGACGGCACTGAGGTTGTTGATGTGGTTGGGCCGATTTGTGAAAGTGCGGACTTTTTCGCCAAAGACAGGGCTTTACCGCCGTTAAAAAGAGGCGATTTGCTCTCGGTCTTTACAGCGGGGGCTTATGGCTTTAGTATGAGCAGCAACTATAATGCTCGTGGCCGGGCCGCCGAAGTGCTTGTTGACGGTGATAGGTTCTCGGTCATCAGAAGACGCGAGACCTATGAAGATATCATCGCTTTGGAAAAATAACTCGTGGCTTATATTTAGGTAATTGAACGATTATTTGCGCTCGTAGCTCAGTAGGATAGAGCATCGGTTTCCTAAACCGGAGGTCACAGGTTCGAATCCTGTCGGGCGTATTCTATTTTATTGGTTTATCTTTTGGCAAAGGTTTCCCGGATAAATGATATATTATCGACTAAAACACTTTATTGCTCTGTCTTTACCACCCTTGGGGCAAACGAATCCAGCAAACTTAATCGTTTTTGATTAATTGCAGGAGCAGGCTGGCCGGTTGTGTTCGGTGAGCTGCCTGCTGTCGGTGCTTTTTTGTCTGTACCTTTCTCCCACATTCCATCAGGCCGTACCTGTAGCACCTCTGTGTCACGATAAAAATTCAAAGTTGCGACCATATAATTGACAAGAGCTTCAGCAGCGGCATTTTGAGCGTCAAACAAATCATTCTGGGCGTTAAGAAAGCGGCGGCTGCTTGCTCGGCCATACTGAAGGAGCAAAAACGTATTCTTTAGTCGTTTCTCTGCCAATTTAAGCCCTTCTACCTGGACACGATAGCTTTGGGCCGCTTCTTTCAGGTCCCGATATGCCTGACGAATTTCCAACGTAACTGTATCTGTTGCCAGTTCATACTCTCGCTCTCGCTGGTTCAGTGCAATCAGGGCTTTACGATAGATATTCTGTTCCGCAACCCGGTCGAAGGGTAGATCTGCCTGCAATCCGGTTATTAGTGAATCCTGAAAAACTTTTGCATTTGGTGAACTAAGTCCCTGCAGGGGAATATTGACGTTGACTCCCAAGTCCAGCTGAGCCCTTAGGGAATCCTCAGCGACATAAACTTTACGCCTGGCGTCGGCGATTGCATTGTAACTATTTGCGAGGTCAAGACGCCGGGTCAGGGCAGTTTCGACAGCTTCGGTCTCAGAAAAGTCGGGGTAAGTCATTTCTGTGGTTCTTAAAGATTCGAGTTCCTTCACATCCAATTGAAATTCCGTAGTGGTGGGAATACTCAGAGTTATCTTGAATTCGTCAAGTGCCTGTTTATATTCTTTTTCTGCCAGGATGTAGATATTCAGAGCTTGAAGCGTCTCCTGGCGAATTTGTTCCAGCTCCAGCTTGGGTAGGCGTCCTGCATCAGCTAATTTTTCCACCTTATTATATAGCCACTTCAGAGTGTTATAGTTCTTTTGCGCATTTTTCACTGCATCATACTGCTGCAGAACCAGGTAGTATTGGCTTATAACGGATACGACGAATGTTTTGCGAAATCGGTTGAACAGACGTATCTGATATAGTGTATCTCTTTCCGCCTGTGTAAGCTCTTCCGTAGCGACTTTGCGGCCGCTTCCGCGAAGAAGAGGTCTTGCTATCTCGAAACTTAAAACCGAAATAAGACTTTCGCCTTTTAAAGTTCCACTCAGTATTCGGCCCCAGGCCAAAGCGATATTCGCTCCAATCTTAGTGCCGTTTGTCAGCATTTGGTCAAATCCAAAGCCATCTGTAATAGCTATTTCATCGCCATCTAATTCCCAGTCGGTGTCAAAAATACGATGAGGAAGGTCCTGGGCCAGTCTGTTGGGAGAGAATCGAGGTTCAACGCCGGCCCCAACGCCTGTGTATTCTGTGCCCCCGAGCCTTGCATATGTGCGTTTGGGTCTACCGTAATATAATCTTTCGAAATTATGACGTATCAGTCTTGAGTCTAATGCCTTTATGTAAAGTTCTTCTTTTTGAGTCTGATATTCCCGGTTGTGAGCGGTCGCGATAGCTACCGCTTGTGGCAGGGTCAATATGCCTGAATTAGGTACAGCTTTTTCGATTTGAATGTCGTTGGGTAGTGGCTCAGTGTCGCTGATTTTGTAATTGGCTTTGGTGCCGTACTCGTCCTTCCATTTTTGGTCAATTATTTTATAAACTCTTTCGTCGGCGTCTTTTTTATAGTTTTTAGGACCGCATCCGTTAAGTGCGCATAAGCCGGCAAGTATGCATATAATCAGGTACAGAAGATTTTTATAATTGCAAATCATATATTTAGCGTTGAATTTCTATTGGATGTTTCAAACTACAATCTACGAATCCCGATCTTCTCTCCTATCGTCAGTTTCATTTGAGCGGGAGCTTCAACCCTGAATGGTCGGCCCCACTGAGGAATATTGGGATTTCGCCGCCACCGCATCGGCATTTGTTCAACAGCCGGCCCAACGTATGTTATCCGAGAACGAGCTATCTGTGCCGGCTCACTCACTTTGATGAGTTCTACTTCCATTCCCTCCTGAACACGATTTACCTGGGTTTCCATTACATAACCAATAATTTCGCTGGGCTGCGATTCGATTATTGAAAGAATCGGTTCACCGGCAGCTACTACTTCATCTGCTCTTCGAATCACTTTCTCGCCCGGTCTTAGAGTTTCGTTTGCTTGCAATGGAACTGTGATAACTACACCATCAAAGGGCGCTTTTAGTTCCACAGACTCCCGTGATTGTAGCACCTTATACTGTTCCAGCACGCTGTCCATGAGATACTCTTGGGCCTCTATTGATTTTCCTATTGCTTCCAGAACAAACTTCGTCGCCGGCTGATATAGTTCATATTCAGCATATTCCTTTTCCCGGCTTAGGGTCTGCTCTAAATTTATCTGAGCCTGCTTAAGCACGAGCTCATTTTCCTTAATCTTTATTGCCAATGACTCATACTGGACTTTTGCTTTCTGAAGTTCGTATCGCTCTACAGCACCTCTTTTTAGAAGCCTGTCAACTATCTTTACCTCCATTTGCAAATCCCTCAGCATAATCAGGTCAGAGGCTATTGTTGCTTTTAGCTCAAGTATCAGAAGTCTGATGTTATCGACATCGACGGCGAATCTTCGCTTCTGTTCAATTCTGTTGGCCTCACGGTCAGCGTTGTCTGTGAGTAATCGTTCCTTTGTGTCTGCCAATTGTGCGGTAAGACGTTCTTTTTCAACTGCTATAGCTGCTAATTGTGCCTTCAATTCAGCTTCTAAAAGCTGCTTTTCATTATCAGGTATAGTATCCATAACAGCCAAAGTCTGACCTTTATTTACTTTTTCAAACAACTGTACAGGGACACTTTTAACCCGCCCAATGCAGCTAAGAGAAATTTGGCGGACCTGTCCCTGCACTATGCCCAAAACTTCGAAACGTCGTGCGCGATGAGCCAAGAGTCCAACCACAACAATTACTGCTGCCAGCCATACCAGGACAGGTATAACATGCATATTCAAACGACCGGGCATGTGGATTTTTAGACTCATTCTCCTCATATAGTTGCTATACCTCCAGCAGTTGTTCCTGCATTGTTAGACTGATATTCTCGATACCCTTAACTCTTCCAAGTTCGCTCAGCATCTGCTCGTTTTGTGCGGCATTTCGTATCATCAGCTGATAAGCGTATTCTATTTCGGATGTGCCGAATCCGCTTTGCTGTGCCGATATGAGGGCGAAATTACTGCAGAAGCGTTTAAGAATGGCAGTAATCGGATGTTCAGGGCCAATATGGTCCTTTAGACTGAACCGCAAAAAGCCGTTATTAGGCCGATGTGTACCGAAATCCGTCAGATGCAGGTATATCGCTATCAAACTAAGGACGATTGTGCCGACAATAGCAATGTAGTATCGGTGAAAGCCGGCTGCCATACCCACCACCAATGAGCAGAAAATGAAAGCTATATCTCTGGTATCCTTGATTATGTTTCGAAAACGTATAATTGCTAAAGCACCCATCAGCCCAACTGCGATAACTATGCTGGTTCCAATGACAGACATAACCATGGCCACCACGACGGTAATTAGAACCAGCGCTTGTACGAAAGACCTTGAATAAGACAGACCGCTATGAGTGAAGTAATAGACCCATGCAAGAACCTGACCCAGAACAAAGGCCAGCAATAGTGACAAAAGGACACTTACGGGGTCAGACAATTCTCCTGTCAAAGGAGTCTCTTCCAGTACCTGCCAAATTCTATCCATAAGCGTTCTCCTCTGAAGATGGTGCACAGAATTTAAGCGAACAGGATTGCTGGACTGAAGTAGTGTATTTTGATATCGAATTCTGCCGTAGGTCGAAATACTCAACCATTCGGCTTAACCATGCTGGGTAACGACCGGTAAACTTAATTTCCAGTATTACTGCCCCCATGCTTAGGGAGCTATGCTGCCAGCCCTGGCCGTTTATATTTATTTCCCGCGAGTGGGTCACTTTATAGCATAACTCTCGGTCGAATGTTAACCTGACTCTGTTTTCCGAATCGCTTTCATATGCTTGTCGGAGGTAGCGAATGAGGATTGTTGGCCTTGCGTTGATGCTTTTCACATACAATTGGAATTGGTTCAACGTTTTTTCATCGACACTGTAATCTTGTGGTGGTAGAAACCTTCCCGAGAGCAAAGATGCTACATATCTGCGTATTATGCGTGCCCGGCTTTTCATAATAATTGTATTTATGCGACGCTTGATTTCAAAGAAGCAGGGATAATCCGGTTCATCGGTATAACTACGAATCCGCAGTTTGAAGCGATTCTTCCGTCCTGTTAAGCTTTCACGGCAAAGTATCAAATCGTTTGAGTCTAAATATAGACTGGCAATTGGATAGGCCCCGTATCGCTGTAATTTGCTGTATTTATCCAAAGGCACGTATGGCTTTATAAACTGTGCAATTGCATGGGCCTTTGACTCGTTGATGAGATATTTAATCTCATGTCGGCAAC
>CAZZHL010000098.1:1591-8149 GCA_964653945.1 uncultured Pirellulales bacterium | reverse complement strand
TAAGGGTGCAGATAGATGGAGTGATGACGATTCAAAAGAAAAACGCCTTATTGGTAAAGTGTGGGAAAAGCGAAGCAATGGGAGATATTTGTTTATAATGCCAAAAGGCAAAGATTTTAATGCGATAAAACAGAAAATAAGTTAAAAGGGAGCAAATAAACGGCGGGCAAGAGGAAAAACAAGACAAGGGCGATAATCTTTAAGGAGAGGAGCTGATACGGCCAAATGCTACCATTAGAAGCCACAAAAATCAAGCAGATTTTAGATGACAAGATATGCAAAACAAAATCTGCGAAATCCGTGGTTAAATTCGTCTGTAATCTAAATATGGCAGGGTAAACCCCGTTATGGACTTGGCCATCCCTAAAGGGAGAAAACTCGAGATGAGCTTGTAATCCGCTTACGGCCCCGACCACCCCCTAACCATAAAAGTGCGCAACAACCTCAAAGCCCTCAAATAGGCAAAAGAATCCAAATAATAACCACTTGCGTTTTCTCGAAGCACTATGAAATCTCTGGTTAACAAAAAATCAGTGCCAATCTGTGTTAATCTGCGGTTAAATAAGTCCGTAGTCTTGAGTCTGTGGCAAAGCAAATTTACAACAGGAAATTACAGCTTTACATTGTGGCGTTGTAAGATTACAATGTAATTGCGTCGGTTTACATTGTGCCGGTGTACCTGCCGGCAGGCAGGAATAAGTAGAAAGGCGTTGTAGGGGTAAAAAAAGATGAAATTTCCGGATTTTGTCTGTTTTAAGGCTGTTATTCCGCAGTTATCAGCCACAGACCGTGATGGTGTGATAGTCGAGCTTGTTACCTCACTTGACAAGGCCAGAAAGCTCGGAAGAGGCAACCGCGAAAAAATTACCCAGGCGATTATTAAAAGGGAAAAAGAGGCAAGTACGGGAATAGGTAAAGGCGTTGCTGTGCCTCATGCGAAACACCCTGCTATTAAAAATATGGTGGCCGTGGTTGGACTAAACAGCGGTGGCATCGATTTTTCTTCTCTTGATAAACAGCCGGTTTATTCGGTGATACTTTTAGTCAGTCCCGTGGACGAGCCGGACAAACATTTGCAGGCAATGGAGAATATTTTCAAGCACCTGCAGAACGAGAAATTCCGGAAATTTCTCAGGCAATGCCAGACTTCGGAGCAAATTGAAGACCTTCTCAGAGAGGCCGACGAAAATCCATCTTTATAATTATGTAAATTTATCAATATAAGAAAATATCGGAGTGAGAATTGCGGATGCAGACAGGGCATGATTCATTGGAAAAAGTAGCTTGCGAAACAACAGTTGAGATTAAAAATGCGGATGGTCTTCACATGCGCCCTGCAATGCAGTTTGTTGATGTTGCCAGTCGATTTGTGTCTGATATTACCGTCAGCAACAACGAAAATACCGTGGACGGCAAAAGTATTATGCAGATGAGCATGCTCGCGGCAAGCTGTGGGACCAGGCTGAAGATTAAAGCTGAAGGCCCGGATGCCCAGGAGGCGCTCAATGTTCTGCGAGAGCTTGTGGAAGACAAGCACTTCGATGAGCCGACACCAAAAGAAAAGAAAACACAATAAACTTTTCTAAAGTTTAAGATGGAGATAAAAAAAGGAATAGCTGTTTCACCGGGCATTTCTATCGCCAAATCGCTGGTTATTGACGCCGAAGACTATCGAATACCAAGGCGCTCAATCCAGCCATCCCAACGGCTGACCGAGATTCAGCGTGTAAAAAACGCCTTCACCAATGCAATCGACGAACTAACCAAACTTGAGGCCGCCCTGGACCAGACCGAAGGAGGCAAGATAAAGGATATTTTTGCCGTGCACCTGCGTTTCCTGCGAGATAGAAACCTGAAAAAGAAAATAACCGATTTGATTCGTTCGGAATTAGTAACTGCTGAATACGCAGTATCTACCACCATGCGAGAAATTGCATCACATTTTACCAGGGTAAAAGATGCTTATATCAGTGAGCGTGCGGCTGACATTTACGATATTGAAAGGCGTCTGCTCAAACAGCTTCTCGGCAAGAGACGCGAGGATGTCGAGCATCTGACCGAAAAGGTTGCTGTTATTGCCCGGGAATTGAGTCCTACCCAAACAGCGGGCTTTAATAAGGAATTTGTCAAAGGTCTTGCGACCGATGCCGGAGGCAGAACTTCTCACACTGCAATTGTTGCACGGTCTTTAGGTATCCCTGCGGTAGTGGCGCTGGAAGACCTTACAGAAATAATCACCGGGGGAGATACAGTTATTATCGACGGCAACCGCGGCATCGTTATCGTAAATCCCGATGAGCAGACAATCCAGCAGTACGAGGAGTATAACAGGGAATTCCTTGCACTTGAGCATAAACTTGATGAGATAAGAGAAAAACCCGCTATAACCCGCGACGGCACCAAAATCACCCTGTTGGGAAATATCGAATTTCCGGATGAGGCTGAGATAGTCCTGCAAAAAGGAGGAGAGGGCATAGGATTATACCGCACAGAGTTCCTGTACCTTAACAGAGAAACCGAACCAACGGAGCAGGACCATTATGAGGCCTACGCCGAAACTGTAAGTGTATTCAAAAACAGGCCTGTAGTAATAAGAACTATGGACTTGGGCGCAGATAAATTTACCCAGAGCAAAAGATTCGCTCCTGAGCCGAACCCTTTTCTGGGCCTGAGGTCCATCAGATTCTGCCTGCAGAACCTCGTGCTGTTCAAAACACAATTGCACGCAATATTGCGGGCCTCGGTCCTCGGACATGTCAAGGTAATGTTCCCGTTAATCTCAAACCTGCAGGAAATGATGCAGGCCAAGTTTATCCTGCGCGACGTAATGGAAGACCTCGATGAAGAATCCACACCCTACAACAGAGATATTAAAATCGGCATTATGATAGAGACGCCGTCGGCGGCATTGACTGCCTTTACGCTTGCAAGAGACATTGATTTCTTCAGTATCGGGACCAATGACCTTGTTCAATACACGCTGGCCGTTGACAGGGGCAACGAACAGGTTTCAACATTATATTCCGCCGCCGACCCTGCTGTGCTTCGGCTGATAAGAACGGTCATTCAGGATGCCTACAAGGCACAAATAGACCTCAGCGTCTGCGGAGAGATGGCTTCGGAGCCGGAGTTCATTATGTTATTGCTCGGACTGGGGGTCAGAACAATCTCCATTACTTCGCCGATGATACCTGAGATAAAGCAGATTATCCGCTCCGTCACGATGGAAGACTGCAACAGCGTGGCGAGAAAAATACTCACGATGAATTCCGAAAGGCAGATTTCAAGCTACCTGCGCAACGCCGCAAGAAAGATTCTGCCGGAAGCTTTCTAAATCTTTATATGGAGGTTTTAACTATGTGGCGTTTAAGCAAAGCACTTATTTTAGCTGTTGTAATCAGTCCAGTACTTTTTACTCATCCGGCGCGCGCCGTGCCGGATGCGCCGGCAGCACAAGCCGAGGCCCAATTGCAGCAGGTTGCGCTTTTCAAAAATGGATTGGGATTTTTTGTCTCGCAGGTAACCTGCCCCAGGAAGAAAGATTCATTTAGTTTTGTCCCTGCTGCAGCAGCTTCGCACGGTACTTTTTGGGCGGCGTATCCGGAGAAAGTAGAATTAAAAAGTCTGACCGCTAAAGAGACTGAACTGGCCGAATCGCTCGAAGCTATATCAATGAAAGAGCTGCTGAGGGCAAATGTGGGCAAAGAAGTCCAGCTAAGTTTTGACGATAAAGGAGAAACAACCATCCACGGCGTATTAAGCTCTTTTGCAGAAAATCGTTCGGAGCCCCAGCCGAACCCTTATGAACCCGGCAGCGCCGATTCCAGTAACGTACCCCGTTATATTCAGCCGTCTGTTCGGGCCAGCCTGATAATAGTCAAAACCAAAGAAGGTGACATAGCCATTGATTCACAAAAGATTAGAAGGGTCAGGTGTACGGATGGCAAAATCGAAAAAACTTTTATCAGCAAACGTAAATCTATGCAGCTCGATATACAATTGGCCAGGCCGGCTGGCGGGAAAAAACTTGCCGTAAGCTATCTGGCAAAGGGCATCACATGGGCACCAAGCTATATTGTAGATATAACGGAGCCTAACAAAGCTCCGCTCTCGGCGAAAGCCGTCGTGATAAACGAGGCCTGCGACTTAGATGGCGTTACGGTACAGTTGGTTACGGGATTTCCTAACCTGCAATTCGCCGATATAGTCAGTCCGCTGGCGATGAAAGAAAATCTCGCCCAGTTCCTTCAGTCGCTGACGAGGGGACAAAGCGAACGAGGCAGAGCGTCTGTTATGTCTAATGTAATGAGCCAGAGCGTCGCTTATAGCGGTCGAGCAGGGAATGAAATGATGCCGGCGTATGGTGCGGCGGAGGCCGGAAAAGTTGCGGAGGATTTGTTCCTTTACCCGGTCGAGAAAGTCCATCTGGCAAAGGGACAGGTGGGCTACCTGCCGTTGTTTACCGAACCGGTACCGTACAAGCACATTTATCAGTGGAAGATACCCGATTACGTTAGCGAGGAGGAACGCTATTCATATGAATCACGCAGACGTGAGGAGCAAACGCAGGAAGAGCAGGTCTGGCACTGCCTAAAAATGGAGAATACTACCAAAGTTCCCTGGACGACCGCCCCTGCTGAGATAATTAAAGAAGGCCTAATTCTTGGACAGGACACATTAAACTATACTCCGCTAAAAGGCGAATCGACACTAAAAATTACGCAGGCGGTCAGCGTTAAAGCTGAGCAGGTGGAGCTTGAAACCGATAGAAAGCGCGATGCGGCACAGCTATATGGCCATCATTACGATTTGGTCACGGTGGAAGGCAAACTTTCGGTAACTAACTTCCAGGAAAAAGCAATTACACTGGAGCTCACAAAAACACTGTCAGGCGAGGTTAAATCGTCAGAGCCGCAGGCGGAGATTGAAACACTGGCACGGGGACTACGCCGGATGAATGCCGTAAGGGAGCTTACCTGGACAATCGATTTAGAACCAGGCCGGCAGAAAAAACTCGGCTACATTTACGAAGTTTACGTCCGCCGTTGATCACTTTAGCCACTTGTCTCGGCGCAGGTACGAGCCGTAGCCGGACGGATTGCACAGACCTGTCCTGCTTGCCCTGCGAAGCCCTGCCATTTAGGGCGAAGCGGGGAGCAAGGCAAAGCCAAGTCGAAGGATTTATACGGATTGACACTAATTAACCAATCACTAACTAATCCCTTAGGATTAACGAAATTTTTCTTGCAGGGGAGTGAAAAACCTTATCTTAACGGCGATTGTGACTTCGGATATTATGTAATTAGTTTTTTGAAAGAAAGGTATGCACTAAAGGTTTTAACATAAACTATAGGAGTGTTAATCGTTTAAGTGATACACTATTTGTAAGTCTATAATTTTTCACATTTTCGATTAGATTATTTAGATTGGCTTTCCCAGTTTTTTTATCTTTTAATAATGGAGTAGCACCCAATTCTAATAATATTTTATTTCCAGCGGAAGATTCAATCATATTCTCATAGAGTGTGGCATATAAAGTTCTTTTCAGTTCCAAAGTGGTTTTGCCTGCATCTATGCTTCCTCCATTCTTGCCAGCTTCAATTAGAACCATCGCTATGCTTAAACCAATAATCGTTTTATTTCTTTGCATAGCTCGTGATGACAACCAAATATCATTTGGTAGAAATTCACTTATGACCAAAACACGACTCCAGTCCCAAGTATCGCGTAAAATCTTACGTATTTTGAAATTCAACAAACCTTCAGGCAATACAATAATAGTAAAACCGCCAGATTTTAAGGCGGTAAGGTGTACTTGTTGGTCAACACCGACAGCGTAACCAGACACGATAACAACTTCTTGATTTACAAGTTGCTCAACGCAGTCTTTTGCAACTTCCAGACTTTTTGAGCTTGCTTTTCGTGAACCACAAAAACCTACTGATGGCATTTGTAGCAACTGTAAATTCCCTAGACATGACAATATTGGAGGTGTTGAGTTTTTAAGTGTATGTGATAATATTTTAGGATATTTAGGATTTAGCACGGAAATGAAATGAGCATTTTCTTGTTTCAGTTGGTTGATCTGGTCATATAGCTGAGAATCAGAAATTTTAAACTGCTCAATCTGTTCATCATTCAACCAACTTTTAAGTCCATTGATTGATGAACTTTGCTCCGAAATGCCGGAGACATCCTCGCCTATATCTGAAAGACTCTTTAAAATCTTATTTACAAGAACGGGGCCAACCCCCTTCAATTTTAAGAGCTTATATATATGATAACTTTCATCTATTTCCATGAGTCGCCAAATAATTTAACAGTCTTAGCCACGCCTCGTTTTAGTCAACGCCAAAACCTTAACTTTATTAACCTTGCCTTGTTTATAAAGAACGTCAGTAATTGCTCTGAGAGTCGCTCCAGAACGATATAAATCATCCAAAAGCAACACGGTTTTCCCTTTGATAGAGTGGTCGACTACTTTAAATGCGTCTTTCAATATTTTGTATTTCTCTTCGTGAGTTGAAAGATTTTTAAGTTGTGGTGTACGCTTAATCT
>CAZZHL010000098.1:0-1581 GCA_964653945.1 uncultured Pirellulales bacterium | reverse complement strand
AATCTTTTTTACTGCGTTCGGTAGCACGTCAATGCTGAGATAATTACCTAAACATTTAGCAATTTCAGCAACTGGCTGAAAAGATCTTGAAGTATCGGAAGGTGGAACTGGAATTATTACATCAATACTTTTAAACTTTGAAAAACTGCAGATGATGCTTAAAATATCATCCAAAACACTTTTATCAGAGCCGTATTTAAGTTTGTAAATTAATTCGCCGAGCTTTGTTCTCTTGTTATCAAACTGGGCGTGGCCGAGTTCATTGTACCCGATAAACTCGCTACTTTCCAGATGTAAATCTAAAGTGTAACCACTATCCCAGTTACCTTTTATCTTTATTGGTTTTAAATCGGTCATGGTTTTTATATTAGTCTGCAAACAATAGATAATCTTAAAGTGTCGCAACTTTATAAACTATTATATAATCCCAAGGGAAAACCACAAGAACTTATTTTTCAGTCTCATTTCGCCTTGTTGACAATATCTTTATTTATTTTGAGTCATTTTTTCCTTGGTGTCTTGGTGCCTTTGTGGCAAAATTCAAACTCGCGAATTCGCCATGATATTTCTTCGCTGCCTCATCGTAGGCCTTCGCGGCCTCGACTTCATCCTTAAAAGAGCCAAGATATATTACCTTACGGTTGGTTACAATCTGTGCCTTCCAGCGATTATATTTGCATTGCCAGGTAACCCCCTTGTACTTTGAGCCGTAGTTACGGTCTTTGTATTTGGCGCGGTTGATACTATTCTGGGCCGCAGTTGCAGGTCGCAGATTCACCTTGCGATTGTCCCAGCCGTTTTGATTTATATGGTCAACTAACAAACCATCAGGGACTTTTATTATCTGGCTGTGCATAGGAAGCCTGCCTCTCCGTCCGTCTTTTTTCCTGCAAGACCTTGCGGCATAGAAGGTTTTGTGGCCGGGGTAAACGTACCATTTGTATTTATTCAGCCGCTCGAAATCTTCCGGGTCAACAATGGCGTATTTGCCCCGCGTTAAAGGAATCCGGCGGAAGGCGTAGCCGTAACGCAACCGACGCTCCAAAAGTACCAGCCAAACCACCGGCCGTACCAGCCAATCAGGAATCTCGATAGTAACCTTAATGACCCAACCCCCACAGTCTTTGGTCTGTAGTCTGTTGTCTGTTGTCTGTTGTCTGTTGTCTGGCCAAACGACGGCCTTCCATAATTGGCTGAACCTGCACATTTGATTGAAATTTGGCCGATTTTTTAAGAGGCGAAATTACGTAAGTGTCTGTGCGGGATAGACTAAAAAAAATTTATAAAATTTCGATTTTTACGCGCAACTACCTGCGTATTTGATTGATTATTTTCTGTAAGTTTATATCCCGCCGCCCCTTATATCGGTTTTTTTTACAATCCCTTGTGGAGTAAAGGCTTACAAATCAAGACCGTGCGACGAGCGACAAATCTGCTTGTGCCTTTTTCATGCCTTTGTTCCTCTGTGCCTTTTCGTGGCTAATTCTTTGTTTGGTATAATTTTTGAAAATATTCTCTAAAAAAACCTTGTTTTATAATGATATTAGCAATATAATATAATTATGGATGGAATAAAATTCA
>CAZZHL010000097.1:0-8192 GCA_964653945.1 uncultured Pirellulales bacterium | reverse complement strand
AAGAATTATCACAGGGGAGAGTTTAACAATGCATCATCAGAAACACTCAGGAATTGAGAAAAGGGTGGGTGGTGAATCTGTTTTCAAGATACCGCGCATAGCGTTACTTGATGAAAAGCATTGGTCTTACCTTCAAAGGCGGTACCATATGAGCCCAAGAGAACTTCAGATAGCTAAACTTATTTGTCAGGGCTTCAGAAATGATGACATAGCCAAGAAACTGCACATAACGCTCGGTACTGTAAAAACTCACATAAGAAATATTTATCGAAGGGTCCAGGTCGAAAGCAAAATTGCATTGCTGTTGCGGTTTGTCGCTGATGCAAGAGAGCTTTTTGCCCAGTATGACGAGACCTATCTCGTCCCTGCCGTTGATTTAGCAAAGCCGGCCAAGATAATTCCCGCCTCTTAATTCCTACCCTTTAAGACATATCAGCCCTCGACAAGCTCGGGCCGTGAGCCTGTCGAACGGAAAAACAAAAACTCCGGTAGCTTTGCTGTACCTTAGCATTCTCATCCTGCTCATAAAGACGAGAATCTAAAGAGATATACATTGCAAAGCCCCCTTTATACCACTTTGGGAGTACTCCTAAAGTGGTGCACCCATTCCTTATTTCATCATCTCAACAACTGAAGTCTAAAAATTTTTTTACTAAATTTTTTGTTTTTTTCAATTTTTTCTTGACATGTTATTTGTACGTTGGTATAGAACAATAGTAGCATAGCTCCGAAAGGAGGAGGCCATCTCCAAATGGGAGGGGTGGCCAGCAAAGTTATGTACTTAAGGATGAGGTTCTCTGTATGGAGGCAGAGGAAAAAACGTGTCAGGCAAAAGGAGTAAATGGTTGATTTTATTGCTGCCGCTTATTGTCACCACAGCGGCAGGCGGTGCACCGACTATTAGCAATAGCAATGTTGTTAATTGCGCCCGGTCCATAAGTTCAGGTGCACATATCCCTCTTGTGCTCGAAACAAGCCAAGTTACCAGCCCCTGTGATTATCAACAGTTCGACTGTCCTGAGCTCACTGCCGAAGGGCTGGCCGGTATCGCCGCAGAATTTCTCAAGCCACCAGCCTCGCCGCTGTCTTCACCAGTCCATGCTAAGCCTCTGCCTGCGGTGCCTGCGGCATTCTTTATGGCTCTAATAGGATTTATATGTGTTTCACTGGTTAATGACCGCAGGGTTTGGATGGCTGCCTTGACCGGACTATTGTGGGCAGGCCAGACCGGCATTGGAGCTATCCCTCAACTTGCTCTGCGCCTTAGCCACGGAAATCACAGCAACAAACGATTCTCCGCAGAGGTTGATTATTCAAATTACCTTTTAAATTCTGACCGACCGCGTAGTGATATTGAAGGTACGCAATACATAGGTTTACTTCATCACTTGGCCGGAATACCCGACAGCACAACATCATTTTACCGAACGTTGTCATTCCTGCAAAAGCAGGAATCCAGAAAAGTAACGACACAGCTTTACTACAGACTCAATCCATCTAAAAACACAAATTCATTTCAGTCACAATCAGCATTTCTTTCAGAACAATATAGCTCAAATACGCTATTGGTGTGCTTGGCTCCGAGAGCCGAGCAGTTTATTTGTTTCTCACCTGCATTTATCTTCTGTCAATTACCCCGCGGTCCGCCTATCCCTGCCTAAGAGCTGTCTTTCAAGCTTTAGGAGTGTATTCGCGAAACACTCCTGAGGTTTGAGCTGTTTGTGTTAAAAAATTTCCTGTTTTTTATAAGAAAATATTAATTAAAGGATAATAATCATGAAAAAGTTAATTTTAATGACAATTTTGGTTGGTTTGTTAGCCACACCAGCCTTGGCAAGTCCTACTCTTGGCTGGTGGGACAGCGAGCATCCTCGCGCTATCACTGCAACATGGGATTTTACGGACGCAGAGCCTGGGGATGATGGGCCCAATTGGATATATTCGGAAGGGGCTGTGACTAATGGTGATGGTGGGACAGCCTTTATCGGCCCAGCCGGTAGTGGTACATACTGGGACGACGCCATCATAGACAACGAGGCTATTATCGTCTCTATAGAGCTTCAAAACTTCCCGGATGCTCTGGCCTATAAGGAAATTTGGGTTGATATCGAGTTTTCAGGTAACCTGACCAGTTATTGGGTGGACGGTTGCCCTCCGGAGGACTTTGAAGTAATTGAACTGCCTCTTCCAAATCCCACGTCCCCAGACATGGTGGCGGATTTTGGCTTCAGGATATACCCGAATCCCTGGAAAGAGGATATTCAGTTCATAATTACAGCAGACGGTTGCCCAGCTGAGTTATATGGCATCCGCATTGATACCATTTGCATTCCTGCTCCGGGAGCTATTTTGCTCGGCAGCATCGGTGTAGGCCTTGTAGGCTGGCTACGAAGAAGAAGGGCGCTATAACGAAGTTGAATCACCTGGGATAGGGTGACTCCCAATCCCAGAAAACAGACGTATTTAATTTGGAGATGAATGTATTCGTTAAATATGCAACTTCGTAAAAGAAATTTTTTTGTGGCTACTTTCGCCGCAAAAAATTTAAGGAGAAATAAAGTGAAACGGATTTTAATTATATTAACAGTATGTGCTTTTATGGCCGTGCCGGCCTTGGCAAATTTGACCTGGAACTATAATTACGCAGACGGCGATGGCAACTCACTTACGAGTCCCTATTCTGGGGCTATTGTTGACACATTCAGCGGCGCGGGACCCGGATGGACTTACACTGGTAATGCCGTTATCTATACCGGCGACGTGTCTGGAAAAGCCTCAGCTCCGTTCAATCCCTATCTGGGTGTGAAAGAGAGCAGTCCCTATTTGGCGGTACCCGAATTGACGGCTGATCCCTATGTAACTGTAGATTTTGGTGGGGGCAGCTACAATTATCTGGGTCTCATGTGGGGATCGATGGATGCATACAACCAGATTGAGTTCCTATCGGGTGGAAGTGTAGTTGAGACGATTGCAGGAGACGATGTATGGATTGGCGGCGGTCCCGCTGGCGGCCAAGTAATTTACAATACCAATCAATATGTGAATATCTTTAGTACATCAGACTTCGATGCGATTAAAATTACAAGCTTTGGCGGGATGGGCGGCTCTTCGCCGTATGCGTTCGAATTAGACAACCTTGCCGTCGCCGTCATTCCCGCACCCGGTGCCATTTTGTTAGGTAGCATTGGTGTAGGTCTTGTAGGCTGGTTACGAAGAAGAAGAGCCCTGTAAAAGGGCAAGCAAAAGCAACCCCCACGTTTGTCTTCGACAAGAAGACGTGGGGGGATAGCTTTTTAGAAAGGAACAGCTATGAAGAAGCTAATTTTATTGATTTTTTTGACTGTCCTCTCTGCGAATGCAATGGCCAGCATGACAGTAACATTCCAGAACAGCTATGGCGAAACTGGTGGAGGTGAGTTTAGAGTTTATCCTTCGGACTTTAACTTTACACCTGCAAGTCTGGGAGAATTCAGCGGCTTCGAAACTTTCTGTGTGGAAATGGATGAATGGATTTTCTTCAACCACACGTTTTTCGTGGACGACATTAATGACGCCGCGGTAAAAGGCGGTGTAGGCGGCCAAGACCCTCCCGGCAGCTACCGCGACCCTCTTGATGAAAGGACCGCTTATTTATATGAGCAGTTCATCACGAGGTCTCTGGCCGGCTATGACTACAACGACACTGGTGACCGAGCTAACTCTGCTGACGCCCTACAACACGTAATCTGGTTCATTGAAGAAGAGGAAGACAAGGAGTGGACAGGGGGTGATGGCTCGCTTATGGACCAATTTTATCAGGATGCTGTGACTAACGGAACAGGCCGAGGAATTGGCAATGTTCGTATTATGAATGTTTATGCTGATCTCGGCTGTAAACGCATAAATTTGCAGGACCAGTTAGTGATGATAACACCAATCCCCGCACCTGGTGCTGTTTTACTGGGTAGTATCGGCGTGATGCTTGTCGGCTGGCTGAGAAGACGAAGAACACTGTAGAATTTACAAATTAAGCTTGATGGAGTAGGAAGAGAGTATCACAAGGAGGTGAACTCCTTCCTACTTCCTGAGAGCCTCAGTAAGTGAAGGTTAACTGAAAGTGAAAAACCTACCAACTGGTAATGTATTTGTGCATAGGGCGCTATTTCAGATTGTCTTTGAGCAGATCCTATCGGCTGGCTGAGAAGGCGAAGAACACTGTAAGGGATTACTTGTTTATGAGTTTTTTAAGCTTGCAGGGGATAGCAGGAAAGGCGTCACAAGCGTCCTTCCTGCCCCCTGAGAGCTTTTTGGTGGAGTAGAACGGTGAAGTGATGCATCTTTGTCTCGGAAAGGAGATGAAAGTATGAAAAAGTTAATAATAATTTCTCTCGTAGCAGGGTTTGTTATTGCTGCAAGCCCGGTAATGGCGGTTGTTACCATCGATTTTGAGGACACTCCGAGCGGGACTTTCAGCTCATGGATAAAAGAGGGAGTGACATTCACTGCGGTTGGAGGCGGGTTGCTGACATCCGATGCCCATGGGCCTACGCCAAACGGCACAAACGGTATTGCTGGAGACGTCTCGCCTTACCCGGAACTGCGTGCGGATATTGCGGGAGGGACTAATTATGTTGCGGTTGACCTTGGGGATTACAATTATGATTTAGACCGGCTTTTCCTTGAGGTATTCGACTCATCCGCCGTGTCCCTTGGTTTTACAGACCTTGTGATCCCGGATGATTTTGTGGGGATGGAGACCCTTTCATTGTCCGCATCGAATATTGCTTATGCAATTTTCGGAGCAAGAGATGCTGATTTGGGAAGCTCCGTACACGCCGACAATTTTACATTTGAGCCGAGTGCTATAATTCCCGTACCAGGCGCTGTCGTTCTGGGCGGCATCGGAGTCGGTCTTGTCGGCTGGCTACGAAGACGAAGGGCATTGTGAAAAGATACGATGATTAAACATTAAAAGAGCACATAATACTTCTCAAAGAGGGCAAAGCCATAGCGGCTTTGCCCTTTTTGTTTGTTCCACCCCGCTTCGCCCGCGAGCGAGGCGAACGAGGCGAGGCGTGGGGTTTAATTCATTTGTGTTAATTCGTGTAAACCTGTCCTCCGTTAGGAATCCCGAGGACTAAGCTCAGCCTGCATTGAGCAATCCTGTCCCGAGCGTAGTCGAGGGAGTCGAAGTGTCGAATGGATTCGTGGCTATTATCAGCTATTAACGTTGCCAGAGCCAGTTTTCGGCAAACTTGTGAAGGTCAGCAAATTCAACCACCCCATTACCACTCAAGTCTTCAATAAAGACACCTTCAAGCCGCCATTTATCAGCCAGCTCGCAAAAGTCCTCGAAGTTTACCGCTCCATCAATATCGAAGTCGCCGGGATTTCCATTCATACTTGCCTGCTGTGTTCCGCCGTAAGCACCCATATTTACGCGTTTGCCGTTCGGCCACGGCTCACTGCTCCAGTCTGAAGTTAGGTCTGCTGCATCAATACACACACTTGTGTCAGCATCATAGACCCAGCCGTCATAATTTGGGTCCCACCGCCCGTAGGTGCTTTGCAGATGAAAGTCCCATGTATTGGGGTCTCCATTCGGGTCAAAAGATGCAAAACATGGGTCAGAATCTATGTTGCCGCTACCCCAAATCAGCTCTTCACATGGGTCAACTGCCCCTTCACCGCCCTGGATGTTGCAATAACTGACCGTTAAAGTACTGTTATCCAGTAAGGATATCTGCAGGCCTTGTTCTGCTTCATTGGCCCAGATAATGCTGTTTTTAACATCTGTGCTACTGCCATCCTGACAACACAATCCACCGCCGAAGTTGGTAGCGCAGTTTCGAGTTATGGTGCAATTAACCAGGCTGGCTTCGGTTTCACCTGGGGAGTAGCAATTTATGCCGCCGGCGTTGGTTGCTTTGTTATTGGTGATAATGCAATTGATGACGGTAGGATTACTTTCAAACCAGCAGAGGCCGCCACCATCCTCAAAGGCGGTATTATCATTTATAACACACCCGATTATCTCCAGACTGCTGTTGTAACAGCTTATACCGCCGCCGTAGAAATCCGCTGAATTGCCTGTTATAGTGCAATTAATAATTCTCGGCTTGCAGGAGGTGCAATGAAGCCCACCCCCCGAGAATAAGGCCTGTCCATTCTTGATGATGCAATCGCGGATTGTTGGGCTGCTGGAATAACAGTAAACGCATCCACCATAGGGAACACCAGGTGCAGAATAAGCATTTCTGATGGTTAATCCGGCAACTACGCAGTTTGCATCTTCGTTGCTGTTAAAATAGAAACCTCGACCAGCCCAGTTTGGGTCGATAATTGTATTTGCTATATTATTGGGGTCGTTTGGGTTTATGCTGCAGATGGTTATGCTCTTTCCGTTCGGGTCAAGGTCGTAGTTGCCCTCACCCGTATATATACCGGGTCGTATCTCAACAATATCACTATCAACGGCTAAATCGATTGCATCCTGGATTCTAAGGAAAGGGTCATTAAATTCGCCGGTACCGGGGTCATTGGGGCCGTTAGCATCCACATATATAATATTGAATGCACTTGAAGTCGAAACAATAGACAAAATAAACGATATGATTAAAAGAACCTTTGCTTTAAACATCCTCGCTCCTCTCTGAGATTTACCGTATCACGGGCTTCCAGCCCGTGATACCACGGTCAGGATGGCCGTGGTACGTGCGAACAGACTTTATTGCTTTAACTGAGTGACGAATTCCGCCAGCTTCCGATACCATCCCACCAAACAGGTATATAGTCAACAATGGCCTCGCTTTGGCTTTTCTGTTTGCCCACGGCTATTGCCATATCACGAAGCTGCCGCATACAACTTAGCCCTCCGATTCGCCAGGCATTGACACCTATGTCAACTGCTTCACGTTCTGCTTGTTTAGTATCAATCCTGTTGGTTATTAGTAATCCGGCTAATTTTTCCGCTTGTGGCTTCAACGTCTCCTGCCAGTTGCGTTGAGTCAATTCGTCCCTTGCCAATACATCTGTCAACAAACGCTCACGGGCCTTTTGTTTCTCTTCTCGTTGGGCCTTGGCCTGGGCCAGACGTTCGGCACGATGCTTTCGGCTGGCAGATGGCAACAGTGTTTCCAGCAGCCCAGCCACAGGGTCGACAATCACCCAGACCAAAAAGGTCGCCCCCAAAGTCCCAAGTGCGATTCCCAACAGGAATTGACTGATTCTATTTTCGCCTATCATTCCCAGGCAGCCTGCCACGCCGCCTAAAAAAGGAGTTGCGATGTAGAAAGCCAGATAGTAATTCGTACTGGTTAACGGATGTTCTATTTCTATCTTTTGACTTCTGCCAGCCCCTCGAAAAATTGCGAACAAATATAAACTGACCAGCAGGAAAATAAGTAATGCCGAATATCCCGTTAATGAAAATATAACCCACCAATGAACGCCTGCCTGCCGCAATGCCAAAACCAGAATATAGCCAACGCACAGCATGAACCAGGCTGTGCTGGCAAGGTGGACCAATTTCAATTTATTTCGCTGAGTCATTAGCACCACCGATTTATTCCGAATTTATCATGCAGTGGTTAAGTGCATTTAACTGGAAAAAGTTATCTATATCCGCCACCCTGCCCAGACGCGCCGGGACCCTGGACAATGTAGATTCCCGAGAAAGCTCGTGCAATTGGCCGTATTATCTCTTCTATCTTCAAGCCTACCGCCGCTAACACAGTTGGTGGCACATATATTATGTCGCCTTCCTGCAACAAAACGTTCTTTGTGGTATCGCCATGAGCTATCATACGGTCGAAGTTTACTTCAAAGATTTTAGGTCGAATACCCTTTTTATTTGACGGCCTTACTACCTGTACCCGTCCCAACCAGGCCATAGGGTTAGGTTTCGCTTCAGCAAGGGCAGCTAACACACTATCCCGTCCGGTATAAGTTTTTGGCCCGGGCATATAGACCTCGCCTAATACGTAAAACACCTTGCTTCGGTACGCAACAACCCGAACATCGATAGGCTTATCTCCTGCTAATTTGTAAAGCTCTAAAACCTTCGGACCCAGAATGTCAGCAACCTGTTGCGGTGTTTTGCCCGCTACTTCTATCTCACCCAAAGTTTCAAAGCTTACCTTACCATCCGGCCGAATTTGCTGCCGTTGCAGGTGAATTTCCGGCACCTTTGAACAATGTATCTCGATTTCATC
>CAZZHL010000096.1:1831-8235 GCA_964653945.1 uncultured Pirellulales bacterium | reverse complement strand
TCATACCGGCAAAGTATCCGAACCCGTTGAATCGCCACCAGTGCCACTTCAGGACGTTTGGAGCCATGTAGCCTCCATAGAGACCCGTTACAACCCACTGTGTTACCGTGTGAATCGAGCCGGTCCTGAACCCGAAGAAAATTCCGACGGCCACAATAAGAATCGAAGAGAAGTAACCTGCGATTACATATATCCTGGGCGAGCCATCGCGATGGATGTATCGTTTGTAGATGTCGTTGACTAAATACGACGCTCCGCAGTTAACAGTGGAATCAAAGGTGCTCATAAACGCCGCAAACAGACCTGCGAGAATCACCCCAACCAGTCCAATCGGCAAAAAGTTGTTTATGACGTATGGAAGGACCTGCTCAAAATCGATAGACTGCCCTGCTGTAGCCATTTCATTGAGATTTTTGCTGAAAAACACCAAGCCCAAAACCCCTATCCCTGAAATCATCAAGTATCGCGGCAGGCTCAAGACCACCGAGACAAACCAACTCACAAGTGCAGCTTCCTTGGGGCTGCGTGCAGCGAGGATTCTCTGCATATCGTAGTTCGGCGCGGGTCCCGCCATGCTGACCAGAGCACCTTTGAGAAGGGTCATCATAAAGAATATTGTAAACAAACTGAAACCATCGGTTGCTATTTTATCGTTTACGCCAGCAATAAGTCCCGACCAGTCCAGATTTACTTTCCAGCCAAAAAACAGGTTGTGCCAGCCATCGGGCACTACTGCCGCCAGTGCATCGGGACTAACCCGCTGAATCGCTATTACCGCAATGAATACCGAGGCAATCGTCATCAGAACAAATTGAATAACGTCGGTCAGAACCACGCTATACATTCCGCCGAAAATCACGTAAATTGTCGTTATAGTCATAAAGATAATAGCGTACGTCTGCGGCGCGAGGTCCCACGGCAGAAATATCTGCGAGAACTTGCCGATGCCCTGAAAGGCGTAGGCCAGCATGCTTATCACTATAAACAACGCGAATATAACAACACTAATGTGCGAAAGCTCCGCCCCGAGGTCGCGGCCGAAACGCGTGCGTATCCACTCTGCACCGGTCATTACACCTGAACGGCGAAGCCACACTGAGAGATATATCATCAGGAATATTTGATTAAACGTCGGCCAGACCCATGGAATCCAGATACTCTTGACGCCATATACAAAGAATAATGACACCAGCCACATCGTACCGGTTATATCAAACATCCCGGAAGCATTCGAAACCCCCAGTATATACCAGGGAATTTTCCTGCCCCCAAGAAAGTACGAGTTGATGTTTTTCCCTGCACGCCGAGAGAGGAAAAGTCCGGCGATGACAATAACAACCATATAAGCAATTATGATACCTATATCAAGGCCATGAAGCTGCACATCATCTCCTTATTCCAATGCTTATAAAACGACAATTCTTAGCGTAATTTTGCCAACTTTTTGACAATTAGGACGCTTTTATATATGCAAACCAGATGTATGTCAACACTAAATATTCTGCGGCCCTACCTGGATTGGGCATTGGTAAAACCAGCAAGGGCATAAACTAAGGCCGCCTGCCAGTTGATAGCAATTTCATTGGTTCTGGGATCTTCTGTAACGTCCTGCCAATCCGTCGCGGAATGTCCACCCCCGACGATATAACCCGGCCATGGCTCTTTTATCCTGTCGGCGCCTGAACGTCTGTCGTGAGGATTCATAGGGGGCAGATGCCCAAGGCCGGTAACATAGGACCGGCCGTAATAATTTCTTCCGAACAAGTGACCTATGGCATCCAGTGCAGTGTTAACATAATCAGGATTCGGCGATAGCTTATTAGCCACCATCAAGGTGATAACCTCTCTGGCGACCGCTCCATTGCAGCCCCACCTATATTCGTCTGCAAGACACCTGCCATACACATCCTTCTTCGCTTTGAGGACGAGCATATCCGCCACGGTGAGCAAGTCCCGCTTAATATCGGCAACAAGCGAATCTCTCTTGCCTTCTCTTTTGCTCAGCAGATATGTGAACATGCCGAGGTTCTTCACATCACCCCAATCCCAGTAAAAGCTTATCTTGTCGTCATGGGCCCAGGTTCCCCTTCCAAAACCTCGAAGGTATTGCTCCTCGCCCGTTGTCTCCCACATTTCAGCCGCCGCCCAAAGGCGGTCATCATTATCCAACGTAGGATAATGGCCGGTCCTAAATGGCTGGCGCTTACCCATCTTGTTCTCACGATTTTCTCTCAGAAATTCGTAACTCACCTTCGCTGCATCGAGGCACTTCTGTGCATAGTTGGGGTCATAGGGTTTGAAATATCTTGCCGCCATAGCCATCATTGCGACAAAATCAGCAGTGGCAGCCGAGCTCCATTCAGTATAGTATCGCTTGCCCTTCTCATCTTCCGGCATAATAAAACCACAAAAAGTCAAAGCGCTCACCTTATGGTAGACCCTTCCAGAACCGTCCGGATATTGCATTTTGAAAAGCCAGTCAATCTCCCATTTGATTTCTTTCAGAAAATCCGGATAACCCGGCGCCGTATCGGGAATATCGAGCGAGAGGTCTTTGAGATTGTCCTGAAAATGGTCCCACGCCAAGAATAGCGCCCCCATCGTAACAGCCGAATTGACAATGTACTTATTGAAATCGCCGGCATCGTGCCAGCCGCCCGTGCCATCTTTTCTGCTGTTCGGCTCACCTACATAATCCAGCCAGGCATCATCCATGTGACAGGCAGCGTGAGAATAATGATTGCCGTTGAAATCACCTTCGACCGCTGTACCGCATCGCCACAAATAGAACGCCCGCATAGCCGTACAAAGGGCGAAGTTATAGACCTTATCGCCTATCTCGAACTCATAAGATTTGCCGACGCCCGGCACATCCAGATAGTACTTTCCCGGCTTATTCACTTTGGAAAAGTCCGCAATCCAAACGGTTTGATTAACGTCCTGTTGATAGAACGGCCCCGATGCCTTGCCGGAATAGATGGCGTTACTATCACCGACCGCTTTCACAGCAAAATCAGAGCAGTTTGAGATGATTGTAGCTCTCTTGTTCGCAGTGGGCAGATAGCCAAGCGAATT
Organism: uncultured Pirellulales bacterium; assembly: GCA_964653945.1. Taxonomy (GTDB): domain Bacteria; phylum Planctomycetota; class Phycisphaerae; order Sedimentisphaerales; family Anaerobacaceae; genus CAZBWE01. The sequence continues at coordinate 5,160 of CAZZHL010000096.1, read as the reverse complement.
AAGCCGGATACTCGTGCTCTGTGAAGCGGTACGTAGAGCAGGGCCCGAGCTTACCTCAGATTCTGACGGGCTGGGTTTGGCTGTAAGCTCTTTTTTCGGCTCTGGCCTCGACTCTGAGCTGCAGCCGCCGTTTAATATGCAGCTTAGAGTAACTAACAAAATGCTTGTTACTATTGTCAAACAACTTTTCATATTCTCACCTGCACTTTCTTGGTTAATAGAAAGACGCCGCAGCTTACTTTTTATTGCAGAAAATTTCAAGATAAAAGTTGAATCTTACATAAGACCAATTCGGCCTACGCCGAACGAATGATAAATCTGGATAGTAACCAGCAGCAAACAATTGCTGACGTAATAAGATCGGAGGGGACTATATCCATTTTGGTAGTTTTTAGCATAATTTTTCGTAGGCAGCAATCAAGCTGTCCATAAAGCGGTTGTAATCATCATCCACCACACAGCGTTCAGGGTCGGCCTCGAACCACTCAATCGAGCGCTTGATGCCCTGCGCAAAAGGCACCGTCGCTGCAAAGTCGGGGACGAAGCGTTTGATTTTGCTGTTGTCGAAAACGGCACACCAGGATTTATCACCCAACAGGGTGCCGGCAAGGTCGGGATTGGTTTTGGCAATAGAATCAGAAGGGATATAGACCAGCTTTAGGTTTGCTCCTGCAGCGTCGGCTATCGCCTCATATATCTGATTCCATGTCAGCACCTCATCAGATGTGATGTGAAATGCGTGGCCGATGGCCTGCGTATTGCCGAGGAGGCCGACGAAACCTTTGGCAAAATCGGTGTTGTGCGTCATCGTCCAAAGCGAAGTACCGTCGCCATGAATAATAATTTTTTTCCCCTTTCGCATCCGGTCGACAATAGTCCACGGTTTGGTCCAACTGTTAATCGCCGCGGGTATCATTGTAACGCCGTAGGTCAGCGAAGGTCGAACAATCGTGACAGGGAAACCATTGTCGTGGTATTCGGTCATAAGGCGTTTTTCACAGGCGATTTTGTCGCGTGCATACTGCCAATACGGATTTGCAAGCGGTGTCGATTCGGTAATGAGCCAATGCGTCGCCGGCTTTTGATAAGCCGACGCAGAGCTGATGAATATGTATTGGCCGACGTTGCCTTTGAAAATTTTTATATCATATTCGACATCTTCCGGCACAAAGGCAAGCCAGTCAACGACGACATCGAAATCTTTCCCTTTTAGCACTTGGCTGACCGATTTTTTGTCTCTGATGTCGCCTTTGATGACCTTGGCGCCCTTGGGGACAAATTCCCTGTGCTGGTCGCGGTTGAGAAGATACAACTCAATTCCCTTTTCCACTGCCAGTTTTGACACCGCTGCGCTTATTATTCCCGTCCCGCCGATGAATAACACTCTCATTCGCGCACTTATCCCATTTCGACGACGACATCATTTTCTTTTTTCATTTTGGAGACGGGGATGAGGTTGCCGGGGATTTCCTGGCCATTGATGATTATTTTCTTTACCCCTTTTTGCACTCCTGAGTCATTCTGAACTTTGATGTTAAACATTTTCTTTCTGAACTCTCTGGTGACACTAAATTCCTTCCATGAAGAAGGAACACAGGGGTCAATCTTCAAGCCGTTATAATCCGGCTGAATGCCGAGAATGTACTGCGTTGCGGCATAATAAGCCCAGGTTGCTGAGCCGCTTAACCACGGTAATCGTGAAGCGCCAAAACGTGGGCTGTACTTACTGTGTGTCGACTGACAGTAAACATAAGGCTCAATCTGACGAATTTCAGCTTTTGTATTATATGCTGCAGGCATAGATGCACAGAAATATTGATATGCCTGGTCACCATTACCCAATATCGCCTCTGCTATGACTACCCAGCCCTGAGTGTGGCAAAATATTGCCCCATTTTCCTTCATCCCTTTGTTAAATAGTGTGGCCCTAATAACTTTAGGGTCTGTTTTTTCATATGGTGGGTCACATATCATAACGCCATAATCAGTCGCCAGCCATTTCCTGACCGCGTCCATTGCCTTCTTAGCCTGCTCAGCAGTTGAATGACCGCTGAAGACAGACCAGGACTGGGGATTCAGCCAGATAGAACCCTCATCATTTTCCCGGGAACCGAATTTCATGCCATCATAACGGTAGGCCCGCATAAACCAATCACCATCCCATGCGTGTTCTTGCAGATTCTTATCCAGAGTCTCAAGGTGACCTTTAGCCCATTTGATTTCATCAGCTTTGGCAAGCATTTCACAAATCTCAATGTACGTTTTCAAAGCGAAACGGAGCTGAAATGCAACAAATACAGACTCTCCATTATGACCAAGCTCCAAACAATCATTCCAGTCCGCTTTTAATCCACAGGGAAATCCATGTGCACCTGAACGGTCCAGACTGAATTGGATGGCCCGTTTCATATGACCGAGTATTGTATCCTTGCCTTTATCCGCATATGGAAGGACCTTGTCAAAGAACGAAATGTCGCCTGTTTCCTTAACGTAAGCAGGTATAGTATTAAACAGCCAAAAACAATCGTCTGAGCGGTATTCTTCCTCCTGGGGTGCCTTTTCACTGCCCGGATTATGGGCCCAGGGCTTTACCACAGGCATTGCACCGCCTGTCGAGGCCTGGCCGGTTATCATAAGCTCCAAGCGTTCACATGCCTCCTCAGGAACTGTATGCAAAACACCAAGAAGGTCCTGGACGGTATCGCGATAACCAAGACCATCTCTCGCTCCACAATAAATCAAACTCGCGGCCCTGGACCACGCATAGGTCATCAAACAATTGAAAGGACTCCACATATTCATCATGCTGTTGAACTCCGGGTCGGGAGTCTTTGCGGTCATCCCTTCAATCCTTGAATGCCAGTATTTTTTTAATTGATTAAATTCCTCATAAACCTTCTCCGGGCTACCAAATTCCCGGATTGCCTTTTTTCCTTCGATGCCAGCAGCGCCAATGCCCATGAGAACAATCAATTCTTTGGACTTACCCGGCTCCAATTCGACATCAACCTGCAATGTACCACACCCATTGTCTGCCACAGCCAACGAATTCTTACATTGTCCCTGCTCTACAACAATGGGATTGGAATACGAGCGATAAGGCCCAAGAAAAACCTCGCGGTCTGTATCAAAACCCTTAACATCCGCACCCACGACAGCTAAAAAGGTATGACGTCCCTGCCCATCGTCCTCGAAATGGTCCGGCTTAGGAGGAATAAAAACATTAGTACCATGGTCTATGATATTATCAACCACATCCATCTTCAATATATACTGGGAATACTGAAGATTCATAAGGTCCTGCGACAACTTCCACTTATTGGCATATT
>CAZZHL010000096.1:0-1821 GCA_964653945.1 uncultured Pirellulales bacterium | reverse complement strand
CAACATAAGTAAACAGACTCAATTTTCTTTTCTTGCTGTCATTATTTGTTATTTTAAGCAACCAGCATTCGAAACTACGGCCTAACGGCACAAAATAAAGAGTCTCGGTTTTAATAGCTGAATATTCGGAAGAAATCTTCGTATATGCGGTACCATGACGACACTCTGATTTAAACTTCTCAAGTGACTTGCCTACCGGCTGCCAGGAAGCGGACCAAAAATCCTTGCTGTCACGGTCATGAACATAAATATAGCGCCCGGGCTGGTCCATAGGAATCGCATTAAAGCGTATACGTGTAAAACGCCCCTGTGCAGCGGATTTATAAAAACTGTATCCCCCGGCATTGTTGGTTATTATGGCGCCGTACTCCGTGGAACCAAGATAATTACTCCATGACCTTGGCGTATCCGGCCTATCTATCACGTACTCTTTATTTTCATCATCAAAATGCCCAAATTGCATATTGTAACCTCCCTAAATAAATGTTACTTTTGCATTTTTCTACAGTGATTGATTTGGATGTGCTTTTATATAGTCGATGAGCTCATCCACCGTGGTAAAAGCAAGTGCACAAGTGGTATCGGCAGCTCCATAAAAGATGGCAATCCTTCCGGTTTCAGAATCATGCAGCGTCGCACAGGGAAATGTTACATTGGAAACAAATCCAATCGTCTCGTAAGGTTCTTCCGGAGTTAATATGTAGTTTTCACAATCTACAATCACTTTGGATGGGTCATCGATATCCAATAGGGCAGCACCTATACTATAAACATATCCGCTGCAAGTAGTGCAAACACCATGGTAGATTAATAACCATCCTTCAGTAGTTTCAATCGGTATGGGTCCCGCACCAATCTTAGTGTTCTTCCACCAGTAATGGGTGGTTTTCATGACCACTCTGTGTTTTCCCCAATAGGTCATATCCGGACTGTGGCTCAGGAAGATATCCCCAAATGGGGTATGGCCATTGTCACTTGGCCGGCTAAGCATTACAAAATTACCGTTTATTTTTCTTGGGAACAAAACTCCATTACGATTAAACGGTAAAAAGGCATTTTCGAGCTGGATAAACTTTTTAAAGTCCTGTGTCTTGGCGACTCCAATCGTAGGCCCGTTAAAGTAATTACACCATGTAATGTAATACGTTCCCTCAATCTCCACTAATCGCGGGTCATAACCATACAGAATGGGCTCAACCGGGGTACCGTCTTCATTGACAAATCTGATAATCTCTTCTTCAATCTCCCAATCAATGGCATCTTTGCTTTTGCCCAGATGTAAGTTCGGATATCCATTTTTATGGTCGGCCCTAAAAACACCAATAAATCCATCCTGATAACCGATGACGGCGCTATTGAAAATCCTGTCCGCGCCTTTTAAAGGCCTTTTTCCGATGACCGGGTTTTTATCGTACCGCCAGACGACATCAGTGCAGCCCTTTGGCCTCTCCTGCCATGGCATTTTGGGCAATGGCTTACCGATGATTGTCTTTTTTATCATTTTTACTCTTTTCTATCGGCTGTCCGTGTAACATCAGCTTGTTAAGCGGTTGCAACGTCTTCACCGCTGGCCTTTCGCCTTTCTAACAACTCGGCTTCAATCTTTTCAACGCGTTTATCATTTAATGGGTATATAAGTGATAGTAAAATCGACAAAACACCAACCCCGGCAGGAATCAGGCTGAACAGCAAAATCAAGCCTTTTAGACTTTCCTGGGATTGCGCCTGATTTGGTTCAAATCCAACTTGAGACATGAGCATAAGTGCAATATAAGCACCGAAAGCCCATCCGAATTTCTGCGACATAGTCGAAGCGGAAAA
>CAZZHL010000095.1:0-8242 GCA_964653945.1 uncultured Pirellulales bacterium | reverse complement strand
GAAATGCAGCCAAAAATCCGTAGAAACCCTGCGTGCCGGGCAGAACGACCATAAGAAACATCTGGCCATATCTTTCGGGCTTTTCGCTTAATACACCGGTAGCGCTTCTTCCCGCAATGCCGATACCAATGGCTGAGCCAATACCTGCCAATAGTGCCGCCAGTCCTGCACCAATTAAAGCAAATGTCAATCCGTCAATCATTTTTACAACCTCACTTTCTTATTTAACAGCCGGGTCTGACTTTTTAATGTATATGTGTTGATATTTTTTATTAAGCGGCTCGAATGACCTGCCGCCACCAACGAAAAATTTCGGGAAAAACTCAACGTACTGGAGGCGTAGTGTATGGACGAATGCGCCTAACGTATTTATCGCTATATTAAATAAGTGCCCACCGACGAGAACCAATATCATCGCGATAATACCAATTCCATAAGGAATCTGTCCTACAATCTTTGCGATGACGTTAATTGCCATAGCGAGGCCTGCTGTTACCATGCCGAGTGCCATCAATCTTAAATAGCTAAGCACATCTCCCATATAAAATATTGTGCTAAAGAGATTATACGCACCCATTCCGATTCGGCCCGGCCAGCCTCCTTCGCGATGGCTGAACAGTAAAATCATCCCGGCTGGTATGAGGGCCAACAGGCCGAACTTGTTGCCAATCTGAGCTGATATAACACCAAACTTTCCCGCCAAAAGCAGAACAATAGAGTTTAGCATAACCAGCCAGGTAAAGTGGTCGCAGACGGCAGATACGTAGTCCCTCTGTTTTAATTTGTGTCCGAAAGCAACAAACAAACCGAACATAATCTGAAAGTAACCCAGCCCAAGGGCCAACTTAAAGAAAATCATAGGTTCTTCGAGCGGGTCGAACCACATCAAATTTTTCCTGACCGGCGTCAAAGCAGGGACAAACTGCTGAATGGCATCACCGAACCATCCGCCGGTCAGAGCACCCGCTACGACGGTGACAGCAGAGCAGATTCCCAACATCCACATCAGCTTTTTGTCACCCTGGACCTTCTTGATTAAATAAATCATCAAGGCAATGATGACTAAGCCATAGCCGGCGTCAGTCAGGCACAAGCCGAAGAAGATTGCAAAGAACGGTGCCAGAAAGACAGTAGGGTCAACCTCGAAATGCTGGGGCATGCCGTAAAGACGGGTGATTACCTCAAAGGGACGCCAGAGACTTTTGTTTTCTATTTCGACGGGTATTTCTTCGCCCTCGGCCGGTTCGATTTTAGTGACACTTGAGGCGTCGAAACGAGAGACAATCTTTTGAAGACGCTTGAAGTTATGCTTTTTCACCCAGCCCTCCAGAATAACAGTATGCTCAGTAGCTGGTGCAGTATCTTTGGCCTGCTCTCTGTTTAAAAGATTTTGATAGTGGTCGTATAAAATCTGCAGCTTTAGCAGATTTTCAGAGATTAAGGCTGCATGCTTGTAGTGTGTCTGCAATTGGTCCTCAGCGTAGTGCAATTTTTCACTGTGCTGCTTTATTAAATCTGCTACTTTGCCGGTCATTGGTTCGAAAGTAACCTGTTCAAATTCAGCTGAGCGAAGGAGCTTCTGGACTTCTTCGGTTTGGTCTTTCAGGCAGACTATAAGACAGGCGCGTTTATTAGCAGTAGTGCCTATTTGCTGTACAGCAGCGGCAAGCTCACTTAAACCAGCGAGAGCGTGTTCGAAGTGCTGGACTGGGAGCAGGCCGGCAAGACAGTTTGTATTTTTCGAAGGGGCAATCTCCTGTACAGGAGTTTTGAGGGCTTGCCAGGGTTCGAGCGTCTGTAAAGTGGTATTGAGATTTTCAATTTCGGATTTTGCCTTTTCTATTGCTGCTTCTGTCTGCTCAGCCTGGTCGATAATCTTTTGGATTTTGTCGCTTTGACGAACAACCTCGTTGTATGATTGATTGTCGATGACTATTCTCGGTGCAAAAGCGCTGGTAAGACCTTTTTGAGCCTGGGTGTAATTTTTAAGAGAGAGAATAGATTTTTGAAGGCGATTGAGAAGCCCTTCGATATCCTTCGGCCTTTCTGCAGCGGCAGTAAGCTCAGGCATATCCTTGGTGACCATCGCCTGTTCTGCGTTTAGTATCTGGCAAATACCTTCGGCCTGCAGGGCTTCGAGGAGTTCAGAGGCCTGTGAGCGGTGGCTCACAATCATGACTTTTGCCATTTGAGCAATGGCCATAGTTACCCTTTTAAGTAGTCCATTACTTTTTGCACTGCTGCATCTATTTTATCAGCGGTCTTATGTCGAAGTTGCTGCTGCTGTTTTTCGGCCTGTGCTTTGAGCTTTTGCACTTCGGTCTCGGCCTGTGACTTGGCTTTGGCAACGGCGGCTTCAATTTCCTTTTTCCTTTGTTGGGCGGCCTGTTCTGTGAGCTGCTGGCGGTGCTTTTGGCCCTTTTCAGCCGATTCGGCTGCGTCGGTTTTGGCCTGGTCGATGAGTTGCTGGGCCTGGGCCTCGGTCTGCTTGATTTTCTTGATTAATTCCATATCAATCCCTGATATTTAAGAGCGCACTTATGAAATATTGATATATATATTATTATTCGTTAAAAGGCAAGAAATCTTTAGCTGATTGTTGCTTGTGACCCACATTACATAGCGGCGACCGCGTTAGGCAAGACCAAATAAAAAAGGCCGCAAGCCTCCTTGCTCACAGCCCTAAAAAGCTTTTTGTTGTATGGTTGCTCAGAGTTTTCTTCTTTTGCGCAGCCAAGTAACATAGCCAAGGCCAATACTGCCCAGAACAAGAGCGTCCGGTTCAGGGATAACCGAGATATTCACGTTGCGTAACTCAACGAAGGTTTGTAAGCCGTCAATTTCGGGATTGAGACTGAACAGAAGGTATGCATCCTGACCTTGAAAACCTGAGACATCAAGAGTAACCGTTTGACCGTCGAATGTCCCAACAGTTACCAATGAACCGGGGGGTGGGTCATTTGGGTTCGGGTCGTATAAGTATCCGGTATCTATGTAGAAGAATTCATCAACGCCGACTCCATTGGAAATAAGGGTATTAGGGTCTGTCCGGCTATAAAACAAAGATGCGGTGAAAGAATCTGATTCATAGCCTTGGGGCCGTAACACTATATTGAAAGAAAGCGTCTGGGCATCGGTGGGAAAAGTAAATTCCTGGCCGAGAGCACTCTTTACGATAATGCCGTTTGGCTCCTGGTTCTCTAAAACCTCTGTAAAAAGTGCAAAATAGCTGCCCGCAGCACAGGTAACATCACCGGATTCAACCGTCCAATTCAAATTAGGGTCCAGTTCTTCTGAGAAGTCGCCATTTTGAAGTGTCGGTAAAGCAAAAGCCGTTAATTCAGCTAATAAAAGGATGATAATAGCAACAGTGCCTATATTCCGTAAATTTTTACTACTCACCATAAAGCCTCCATGCGATTATAATTTTCATTCCGATTGAATCTTCAGCAATGCTGCTATTTCCTTAAGAAACATGTTGAAAGTAATCGCATAATCCTTTTATGCAAAAAAATGAACGAACACAATAATAATGCCGTCCTCCATGACCTTTTATTGCTGTTGAAGATTATCCCTGTTTGTTGGGATTTGTCAAGCAAAAAACTGGAACTTTGCGAGAAAAGTTTAGTTTATAACTGCATCACAGCAAGAAAATAATAAAACAGGGGATTGGGGTACTACTTTAGGGGTACTCCTTTAGTAGTATATAATTCTTTGTCGCCGACAAGAAGCTTTGGTGAATTGGTTGATTAGTAAGATGAGATTGTCGCGTCCGCCTGCCTGGCTACGGCTTGACACCTGCGCCAAGACGAGCGGCGGACTCGCAATGACCCTGCACCAAATTACGGCAGGGGCCTAGCAGGGGCCTATTTGATACTGGACAAGCAGAAGTCAGAAGACAGAGGGACAGCTTTGCAGGCGGCGGCTAAACAAAGCGTCCTATAATAGTTTATCAACTTGTACTGTTAGCTGTTTTACATGGTCAAGGGATTTTTGGAATTCTGCTAATTCCAGACCGTTCAAGTCAAGCTCGACGATTTTCTCAATGCCATTTTGGCCGAGAACAGCAGGGACGCCGACAAAGAAACCGCCAGCATTATATTCACTGTCACAATAAGCGCAACAGCAGATAAGCTCATTTGCATTTTTCAAAATTGCCTCAGCCATTTTGACCACGCCGACGGCGGGGGCGTAATATGCGCTGTAGCCGAGCAGATTTACTATTTCGATGCCGCCTTTTCGAGTCCTTTCAATGAGTTCAGCAATTTTCTTTTCGTCGAGAAGCTCTGTTATAGGTTTTTCACTGACGGTAGTAAAGCGAGGCAAAGGGACCATATCATCGCCATGGCCACCCATTAGAACACATTTTATGTTCTTTACACTCACATTAAGCTCTTGTGAGAGAAAATAGCTGAATCTGGCGGAGTCCAAAGCTCCAGCCATTCCCATAACCTTATTCTTGGCAAAGCCGGTAACTTTTGCGGCGGTGTAAACCATCGCATCGAGAGGATTGCAAACGACAATGACAATACTGTCGGGAGAGTATTCAGCGATTTTTTGGCTGACATCTTTGACGATTTGAATGTTCTTTGTGAGCAGGTCATCACGGCTCATGCCCGGCTTACGCGGCAAGCCGCTTGTTACGATGACAAGATTGCTGCCTGCGGTCTTTTGCCAGTCAGTAGTGCCGATGATGTTAGAATCGAAAAGCTGCCCGTCTCGCCTTCGGCTCGCCGAGGCGGACAAAGGAGCAGATTCAGCGATGTCGAGAGCCTTTCCCTCAGCCAGACCCTTGACAATATCGAGTAAGACGATATCGCCGAGCTGTTTTGTGGCGGTAATGTGTGCGGTCGTTGCGCCGACGTTGCCGGCTCCAACTATTGTAATTTTATCCTTTGCCATTGAAGTATTCTTTGTGATGGTTCGTGAACCATAAAACAAAAGCATTATTATAAGGAAAGGTTGAGACAATGCTAATAAAAAAGGCGTAGGCCTGATTAAATCAGGACCCACGCCCCATCCATCTGAGATGATTTCAGCTATTCTACACGGAATAGCCAGTTTGCAGCAAATTCGCGCAAATCGTTCATGTCCACATTTCCATCATCGGTAAGGTTAGCCCCACCACATTTTCCACAGCCGATTTGCTGCCAATAGAGTGCAAACGAAGCAAAATCCACAAAGTCCACATCGCCGTCACCATCCATATCGCCTGGTTCGGGTATGCCCTGATAGAGGTGCACTTTTCCATCGAAAGCCCCGATTAGCACATCGAAATAAGCATCGTCTGTCCAGTAGCAAACGTAGGGTCTGGACCGCGGCGTGCTCGGGAGGTCGATGGGAACACCGTTGGCCTCGACAGCAGAGTAACCCGAAAAACTTGGGGCCTGGTCAGTGCCTGTGTTGCTATAGAATAAAAGCTGGCCATCGGTATTGCCAGTTATAAGGTCTTTTTTGGCATCGCCGTCCAGATCAAGGACATCAGGACTTGAGCGAGCAGACGGCACAACTAATTGCAGATCATTTGCCTCTGCAAACGTTTGGGCAAGAAAGTCCGGTTCGGTATCGGTCCCTTCGTTGATAAAGATATGGATTTTTCCATCGAGTGCTCCAACGACCAGGTCTTTTCTGCCGTCACTATTCCAATCGACTGCAGAGGAGCATGCACGCGAACCGACATCGATGTTTACCTTGGAGCCGGGTTGACCTGCCTGGAGCTGGGTTCCGCCGTCGAATGTAGGGATTTCATCGGTACCGATGTTCAGGAAGATGGTGACATATCCAAGTGACTCACCCACAAGCAGGTCTTTGCGAGCGTCTGAATCCCAGTAAACCACTCGCGGGAAGCATCCCATGCAGCCAGAGGGTGGACAATATAGGTCTTCTCCATCGGACTGGGCGTTAAAGTAAGTTGAGAATTGCGGGTTGGATTCTGTTCCCACATTAAGGTATACGCGGACATACCCACTACCTGTACCGATGACAAGGTCCTTCAGGTTATCGTTGTTCCAATCCACGAAGGACGGCACAGTGTACGTGCCTACGTCAATATCGATACCGTTAGCTTCAACAATTTCTTCAGGCCCGAGATTGAGCATACCAAATCCATCGCTTGGGGTCATTATGAATACGGAAACTACTGCTATTATCAACATTATTCGTTTCATCATCCATCCTTATTTGTGCGAATAAAAACAGGCCGCACATATAAAAAATTCGTATTTTTCCATATTGGGAAGCTTGATAGGAATAGACAGGAAGCTTCCTCACACCCATCCTTAGAAACAGCACTATTTTATCTAATCAGATGAAAAATGTCAAGAGAATTGCGGCGTTTTTTCCTTATAAAAACACAACAAATTGTGCGTTGAAAATTCTCCTACAATTTTTGGGACAATTATTTTTCCTTCTAAAGATTGTTTTTTAAGCTTCTGTGGTTATAATTTGTTATTATTGTTATCTATAAAACGATAAACATATGCGCAGAATCTTTCCCATCGGTATTTTACTACTAACAGGTGTTGCATTTGTTTTGGGAATAGGTTTTTACTTAATCCCGCATGCTCAAGGGAAAGGACGAATTATGGAGAGAAAAGCCGAATCTATTTCTACGCACGGTGTTAACGACCTCACAATTACGGTTGTTTACGACAATAATCCATACAAAGAAGGCCTGGAGACCGCATGGGGGTTTTCGTGCCTGATAAGCGGCACCGAAAAAACAATTCTTTTCGATACCGGCGGGGACGGCCAATTATTGCTTAACAATATGAAAAAATTGGCAATAGAGCCGAAAACAATAGATATAGTTTTTCTTTCTCATATTCACGATGACCATACCGGCGGATTAAATAGCTTTTTGGAGAAGAATTCTGACGTTACGGTGTATCTACCGGAATCGTTTCCACAGAAATTTAGAGATAATGTGAAAGACCTTAAGGCAAAGATAGTGGATGTCAATCAACCATTGGAGATTTGCGAAGATGTTTATTCTACAGGCCAGCTCGGAGTGTGGATAAAAGAGCAGTCTATGACAATCCGAACGAATAAGGGCCTGGTGATAATAACCGGCTGTGCGCATCCGGGTATTGTAAAAATCGTGAATACGGTAAAGGATTTAATGAAAGAGGATATCCTTGTAGTAATGGGCGGATTCCATCTGGAATGGGCAACAAAAGGCAAAATCGAGAAGATTATTTCAGCTTTTAAGCAAATGGGGGTGCGATGCGTTGGCCCAAGTCATTGTACCGGTGAAAAGGCGAGGGCCTTATTCGAAAAGCAATTTAGCAGCAATTACATAAGCGTCGGCGCGGGAAAAGTGATAATCATTGAAAACTTGCCGTGAATTTAGTATAATTGATTCCGGTATGAGCGAGAAAGAACGTGATAATTTACCCGCAAAGGACTGCGAGCAGAATGATAAATCTGATAATGACTTTATTCCTGATGATGCGTGGCCGCTCTGTCCGAATTGTTTAACTGCCTGCCATCCGTTGCAGTATTATTGTCACAATTGCGGCTCAAACCAGGCTATCAACCCGCTTACGCCATATATCGGATTTGTAAATATTCGGTTTAACTATGGCATTTTCTTAACAATGTGGCGGAAGCTTTGGACCGACAAAAATACGCCCGTAATCAGCAGGTTGTTTTATCTATTTATTATGACTATGTTTGTACCTCAGCTTTTAGTGGTTGGTTTGCCCCTGCTGTTAATTTATAAAGTCTATCGGTCCAGGTTTCGGGATGTAACAATAATTGCGTTTTTTATTATTGCCATAGTGCTATTAATATTCTTTTTTCGCTACAAGCTTTTCACCGGTCTTGTTTCAAGACCTATTATCGTTCATCGGTAATCAGTCCTGAATTTTGTTTTCGTCGGTATCAAAGCTATTTATGACCTTCGGTATTCTAAAATTGTTTGTTTGACAGGATATAATAGATTTTAGATAATTAGGTAAAAGCACAACAGGCAGTGTTCAGAGCGGGGAAGCTATGCGTTTGGTTGTAAAACAAGACAGCCGGAAGGTTAGTGAGCTCCGGTTTACTGCGGGCCCTGTTTATATCGGCAGACACGCAGACAGCCAGGTCTTTCTACCTGACAGGGCGGTATCAAGGCAGCACGCTGTAATCTTTACAACGCGGGATGGTAAATGGATAGTCGAGGACCTCGATTCAGCGAACAAGACGTATCTAAACGATAAGCAAATCCGCAAGGTTGAAATTAAAACAGGGGACGTTC
>CAZZHL010000094.1:0-8256 GCA_964653945.1 uncultured Pirellulales bacterium | reverse complement strand
CTGCCGGTGGCGGAGGACACCTTCGGCTATGAAATGTTTGTGCAAATGGCAATTTCAGCGCCACTGGCGATGCTTGTGATTTTTATCTTAATGCTGGTTTTCTTTCGCAAGCTGGTGCTGATAATAGCCCCGATGATAGTTGCGATGGTTTCGGTGATTTCGACGATGGGGCTTTTAATCGGATTCGGATTTCCGGTCCATATCATGAGTTCGATGATACCGATTTTCCTTATGCCGATAGCGGTAGTGGACTCGGTGCACATCCTTTCCGAGTTCTTTGACCTATATAACAGGGAAAAGGGCAGAAGAAACACCATCCTTGAGGTTATGACTAATTTGTTTACGCCGATGCTCTATACATCTTTGACCTCTTCGGCGGGATTTCTTTCGCTGGCACTGACTCCTATCCCTCCTGTTCAGGTGTTCGGTGTCTTCGTTGCTGTCGGAATTATGATTGCGTGGGTATGCACGGTTACTTTTGTGCCGGCCTATATAATGATGATTAGCGACAATGCGCTTGAGAACTTCGGCCAGGGCGCTCAGCACGGCGAGAAACAAACCTGGCTTACCAAACTGCTGCATGCAGGCGGACGGTTTACATACACAAGCGCAAAACTAATCCTAATAATTATGCTTGTAATCACAGTAGTGGCCATATATGGAATCACACAAATTCAGATAAACGACAATCCGGTTAAGTGGTTTTCTAAAAGCCATCCTATCAGGCAGGCCGATATTGTTCTGAACGAACATTTCGGCGGAACCTATATGGCCTATCTTGTGCTCGACCCTGATGAGGATAAAGCCATTCCGACCGAATACATTTCAGACCTTCGCAAGCATTTCTCAGAAAAAATCCTGGCGATGAAAAAACAGTTTCCCAATGCCGCCAACGTCAATGAGGAAACGGATAAGGCCCTTTTAAAGCTGACATCCATCGTTAAAAGCAAGGAGGAGCTCCTCAGCAGGATAAGTGACTTTGCCGACAAAAAACTCGATACTGCTGATAAAAAAGATACCGACCTGTGGTATGAAGTGGCTGACTTCTTCGAGCTGGAAAAAGAGCGTGTAAAAATATTCAAACAACCAGAGGTGCTGCGTTATATTTCTGAACTTCAAGAATACCTTAAAAAAACAGGTTTGGTGGGAAAGAGTAATTCGGTAGCTGATGTGGTAAAAAAAGTTTATCAGGAGCTTATTGATGGTAAGCCGGAGAATTATAAGATTCCTGATTCTTCTGCTGCTGTTGCGCAGTGTCTGCTTCAGTTTCAGAGCAGCCACAATACGGACGATTTGTGGCACTTGGTGACGATGGATCATATGCACGCCAATATCTGGCTTCAATTGACCAGCGGTGACAACAAGGATATGCAAAAGGTTGTCAAAGCTGTAGATGATTTCTTTAAGGAAAATCCCCCACCGCTTTCAATCAAATACAATTGGGCGGGTCTTACATATATTAATGTTGTCTGGCAGGATAAGATGGTCTGGGGCATGCTGCAATCATTTTTGGGAAGCTTTATCGTTGTATTTATTATGATGGCGATACTATTCCGCTCGGTGCTGTGGGGGCTTATCTGTATGTTGCCGTTGACTATCACCATAGGGGCCATTTACGGCATAATAGGACTGGCAGGCAAAGATTACGACATGCCGGTGGCGGTACTAAGCGCTCTTTCACTCGGTATGGCAGTTGATTTTGCAATACATTTCCTCGAACGTTCCAGGGAAGCCTACCAGCAAAACAAATCGTGGGAGAAGGCATCGCCGGAGATGTTCGGCGAGCCGGCAAGGGCTATCAGCAGAAATGTAATTGTAATCGCAATTGGATTTTTACCGCTTTTGGCTGCGACCCTGGTACCGTATAAAACTGTTGGAATCTTTATCTGCGCCATTATGGCGATATCCGGGATAGTTACGCTGCTGGTATTGCCGGCTATGGTCAGGATTTTGCAGAAAAAGCTGTTTAAGACAATGGCTGAGCCGATGAGGCCGAGCTGTAACTGTGCCTTCTGCGCGATTATATCAGCAGCGGCGGTTCTTTTGGTAGCGGTTAATATTCATCAGTTCGCTATTGTCAAATGGAGTACTCTCGTCTGGATTAGTATAATAGCGATACCGATTATGGCTTTGGCCTGCGGTATAATGTCCCGCAGACGGACGTGTAAGGTTATTGAACAGCAGAAAGAAAAGTGAGGTGTAAGATGAGGTTATTCTGGACAACAATAATTATTCTTTATTTATCATTGCCGCTTTTTGCTGCTGATGAGCCAAACTCAACCGCAGCAATTCCTGATGTTCAGACCATAGTCAACAAGGCCAATATGGTCGCTTATTATCAGGGCAATGACGGCAAAGCAAAAGTCAATATGACAATAACAAGCAAGCAGGGCCAAACGAGAGAGCGGGAGTTTATTATATTACGAAAGGACAATCAGGACGGCGGCGACCAGAAGTATTTTGTTTATTTCAACAAGCCAGCTGATGTCCGCAAAATGGTTTATATGGTTCACAAGCACGCCCAGCTGCAAAAGGACGATGACCGCTGGCTGTATCTGCCTGCTCTTGATTTGGTTAAGAGGATAGCCGCCGGCGATAAACGAACCAGTTTTGTCGGTTCGAACTTTTTGTACGAAGATGTCTCCGGCAGAAGTTTAGAAGAGGATAAACACGAGCTTATCGATATCAATGACCGGTTCTTCGTGGTCAAAAATGTGCCTAAAAAACCCGATACGGTGGAGTTTAGTTATTACAACGTGGCGATAGACCGCAAAAATTTTGTACCGATGAAAATGGAATTTTATGACAAGCAGAGCAAATTACACCGTGTAATCGAATCCAAAAAGGTCGAAGTTATTCAGAATTTCCCAACGGTTGTAAAATCACTGGTTTCAGACTTGAAGACCGGCAATAAAACTGAAATGGAATTTAGCAACGTAAAATATGACATCGGCCTTGACGAAGACATGTTTACGGAGCGCTATCTGCGCCGCCCGCCGAGAGAGGCAATGAGATGATTCGTACCATGACGGCAGATACGTTTCTAATAGTGATGTGGTTCGCTGCGGCCTTTACTTTTTCAGCGGAAGCTGCGAGCGACGATGCAAAAGCTAATCGCTCATTTTTTCACAACCTGCCGGAGGTAGAAGTTCACGGCTTTTATGAGATGCGGGCAGGGTATCGGCTCAGGCAAGACAAATACGAAAAAGATATGTCGATTATGGAAAATCGCTTGCAGCTCGATTTATCTTCGTATCTTGACTGGGGAGATATTAAGTTCAAAGGCGATGTGTCTGGCGATTTGGTCACCGAGAAGGCGGACTTTGACCTGCGGGAGGCCAATATCTTCACTCGGCCGCTTGATTTTATGGATTTGAAAATCGGAAGGCAGGTCCTGACCTGGGGAACAGGCGATTTAGTATTTATCAATGATTTGTTTCCCAAGGATTGGCAGTCATTTTTTATCGGCAGGGATACTGAATATCTCAAAGCTCCATCAGATGCGGCGAAGGTGAGTTTGTTTGGCGATTTTGCCAATCTTGACATTGTATATACACCTCAATTCGACCCAGACCGTTTTATATCCGGCGAGCGCATTTCATACTGGAACTCAAATCTCGGTAGATTAGCCGGCCAGGATGCTGTAATCCATACCGATAAACCCAATCGCTGGTTCCGCGATTCTGAAATCGCTGCCCGGCTGTATAAAAATATTAAAAATTACGAATTTGCCCTTTATGGATATCACGGCTACTGGAAAAGCCCTGCCGGACAGAATCCGGCGATGACTCAGGCAATATTTCCCGACCTGAACGTCTATGGAGCAAGTGTTCGCGGAGCGCTCGGTAAGGGAATAGCTAATCTGGAGGTTGGGTATTATGACTCGGCGGATGATAAGAGCGGCAAAAATCCTCTCATTAACAACTCTGAAATGCGATATCTGCTCGGCTATACTCAGGAAATCGGAAAGGATTTTACAGCAGGGCTTCAGTATTACGTTGAGCAGATGCTCAATTACAGCCGGTATAAGAGAAATTTAACAACAGGCCCTGCTAAAGACAGGGACAGACACGTCGTAACGCTGCGATTGACAAAACTTTTGATGAATCAGAACCTGCGGTGTTCGCTTTTTACATACTATTCGCATACCGACAAGGACGTTTATATGCGGCCGAATATCAATTATAAAATCAGTGACAACCTGGCAGTAGAGGCCGGCGCAAATATATTCTTCGGTGATTACCCGCACACCTTCTTTGGCCAGTTCCAGAATAATACAAACATCTATACGGCTGTACGCTACAGCTTCTGATGCTGGATGGTTATGTCAACAACAACTTCGCACTTGCAGGATGAGGGTATAAAAAGCTTGCCAAAATGAGTATTTAGAGTTACTATGTTTTTTTCGTTTTTACATCAAAACTGTATTAGAAACCTTATATTTTTAGGAAGTAGGCGATGAGTGAATCTGTAAAAAATCCGGGTCTATCCGGGCTTGATGAGCTATGTGTCCAAACAATTCGATTTTTATCTGTTGACGCTGTACAGAAGGCAAACTCCGGCCACCCGGGTATGCCGATGGGTATGGCGCCGGCGGCTTTTGTTCTGTGGGACAGGCATCTTAAGCACAATCCTGCGAATCCTGAATGGCACAACAGAGACCGCTTTGTTCTTTCAGCTGGGCATGGCAGTATGCTTCTGTATTCTCTACTGCATCTGACCGGCTATGGTTTAAGTCTTGATGACCTGAAAAATTTTCGCCAGTGGGACAGTAAAACGCCGGGCCATCCGGAGAAAGACCAGAAGTGCGGTGTTGAGGTTACAACCGGACCTTTAGGCCAGGGAATTTCCAACGCGATTGGAATGGCTATAGCTGAAAAGTATCTGGCTAATTATTTCAACCGGGATGGTTTTGATGTTATTGATTATAGCATTTACGTAATTGCCAGCGATGGCGACCTGCAGGAAGGAGTTGCTTCCGAGGCCTGCTCATTAGCTGGGCATCTCGGGCTGGATAATCTGATTGTCGTTTATGACGACAATTACATAACTATTGATGGCAGTACGGAGCTTGCTTTTACGGAAGACAGGGCCGAGCGTTTCAAGGCATACGGCTGGTATGTTCAGGAAGTTGGCGGCGATGGTAATGATATGGCTGCTTTTGAGAAATCGCTTACTAATGCAAAGAATGAAAAAGAGCGGCCTTGTATTATAAAACTTCGCACGCATATCGCTTACGGCAGCCCGAACAAGCAGGACACAGCCGGCTCGCACGGTGCTCCTCTGGGCGAGGATGAAATCAAGCTGACCAAGGAAAGATTCGGCTGGGACCCGCAAAAGTCCTTTTATGTGCCGGACGAAGTTTCCACTCATATGCGAAAGTCGGTTGATAGAGGCAAAGAGCAGGAGGCATCATGGAATAAGATGTTCGGCGAATACGCAAAGAAATATCCGGAGCTTGCACAGCAGTTCCGAGATGCTGCAGCGGGCAAGCTATCCGTAAATCTTGACGAGCTTTTACCTAAGTTTGAAGCGGGCAGCTCTGTTGCGACCCGCAAGGCCTCAGGCAAGACGCTCGATGCGTTGATGCCGAAGCTGCCTTTGATTCTGGGCGGCTCAGCGGATTTGACGCCTTCCAACAACACAAGGTTCGCCGGTGCGAAGGCTTTCCAGAAAGATGCTCGCGATGGCAGGTACATACACTACGGCATCAGGGAACACGCGATGGGGGCGATAATGAACGGAATTTCGGTAAGCGGCCTGACGCGGGCGTATGGCGCGACGTTTCTGGTTTTTTCTGATTATATGCGGGGAGCGGTTCGCGTTGCGGCTCTATCGAAATATCCGACAATATTCGTTTTCACTCACGACAGCATCGGTGTAGGCGAGGATGGCCCAACACATCAACCGGTGGAACATCTTGCAGCGCTTCGAGCAATACCAAACTTGCTTGTATTCCGACCAGCCGATGCAAATGAAACATCACAGGCATGGAAATTTGCGCTGGAATATCGGGAAGGGCCGGTGGCTTTACTTCTTACCCGGCAGGGATTGCCAGTTATCGACCAGAATAAATTCGCTTCTGCAGCAAACATCAGCAAGGGTGCCTATGTCTTGCTCGGTGCAGTAACACAGGCTTCCAGCCCGTACACGGCCAAGATGGCCGTGCTACGCCCGGATGTGCTGCTCTTGGCCAGCGGTTCGGAGATTAGTGTGGCTTTGTGTGCAGCTGAAGGACTGGCTAAAGAAGGGATAAAAGCTCAGGTAGTGAGTATGCCATGCTGGGAGCTGTTTGAAAAGCAGAGCCAGCAGTATAAAGATTCGGTTATCCCACCGAACGTCAAGGCAAGAGTAGGTATCGAAGCGGGAGTTGAGCTTGGCTGGTATAAGTATCTGGGTGACAAAGGTGTATTCATTGGGATGTCATCCTTTGGTGCGTCTGCACCAGCTAAAATTTGCTTCGAGAAATTCGGTATAACAGCCGATGCCGTTGTAGCCGCCGCGAAAAAAGCTATAGGGAAATAGCCACAAAAGGCAAGACACGCGTTTACTGCGACAGGAAAAGAAGTAGCATGCCTATGAGAACGCCTGCCAGGGCAAAGGCTTTCTGGCGTATCCGAACTTCCTTGAACATCACGGCACCTGCCAAAAATGAAACCACCACGTTGCCGCTGCGGACGGCAGCCAGTAGCGAAATCAACGTTCCCTCACAGCCAAGGGCCCTGAAGTAGGCAACATCAGATATTGTCAGCAACAAGCCGATAAGTGGGATACTCCATCGCCATTCAAACGACGTGTATCTCGCTCGATGCGGAAACCAGAACACCATCAGCAGAAGACCCAAAACCGGAACCATATACAGCATAGTCCACACCTGCACCCCGATTGCCGCATAGCCGAGTATCTGGATAAGATATTTGTCGTAAAGCCCGCTTGCCGCGCCGAGCAGGACCGCCATAAATAGAAAGATAACCCATTTATTCGTATGAAAGACAATTCCTTCCCGGCTTCCGGCTATCGAGAAGATATAATACGATACAAAAAGGACACCGAAAGCGACCCACTGCAACGTGGTAAGCCGTTCGCTGAAAACCAGTATCGCGCCAATCAGCGTCCAGGCAGGGCATGATGCACCAATGGGCGAGAATATCGAAATCGGCAGATGCTTCATAGAAAAATATGCGAGCATCCACATAACAGCGACGATTACCGCCTTTGAGAAGAAATAAAGATGCCCCACCCAATCGAACTGCGGTATATACAGGCCCAGCCGAGTCATCATCTCCGGCGACAGCGGTGAAAGCACCGCCACCGGCAAAAGCAGCAACGCACCAGCAAGCATCGCAAAGAACAGAACCGGCAGCACAGCATTTCCGCGCAGGGCGTACTTCCTGCTGACGTCATACAGCCCCAAAAATACAGCCGAGAATATACCTAAATACAGCCACATCTGCCTTCATCCACCAACCAAACCAAGCTACGAAAAATCGTTCTTCTACCATAAGTGAATATCATTTGCACGCACAAAATTCTATAATCTAAACGCTGGTGCGTCGGCCGTACACACCGCCAGGTTCCAGAAAAACCTATGGTCGCCGACGCTCTTCTGATGACCCCCTGCACTGCTAAAACATCTTTGCGTAAAAAGATTTCAGAGATTATACTATGGTGAAAAGTGTCGTCGAAGGCACAAAACTTGTCTGACGACAGTCAAGAAACTATAACCTGATGGAATAAAGCACTATGAAAACAACTCGTCTTGGCGACCCAGCTCCGCCAAAGGCTTCGCCGGCGGCGAGAGGCCAAAGCCGTAGCCAGAAAGGCATAAAATCGATAGCGGTAATGACTGGTGGTGGCGATTGTCCGGGCCTCAATGCGGTTATCAGGGCCGTTACCAAAACTGCGATAAATAAATTCGGCCTGGAGGTATGGGGAATTGAAGATGGGTTTCTGGGCTTGATTGAAGACCGGATGCACATGCTCAGCTACAATGAAGTAAGCAATATTCTGACCGTTGGTGGTACAATTCTGGGTTCGTCTAATACAGCTAATCCTTCTGCTTATAAAATCAAGGTTGGCAAAAAAGTTAAAACCAGTGATGTCTCTGCTCAATGTATCAAGGCACTCAAGAACCGTAACATCGATGCGCTGATTTGTATTGGCGGTGACGGCACAATGACATCGGCTGCAAGATTTGCCAAAAATGGCTTAACTGTTATGGGTGTGCCAAAAACAATTGATAACGACCTCTACGTC
>CAZZHL010000093.1:0-8305 GCA_964653945.1 uncultured Pirellulales bacterium | reverse complement strand
GTCGCTTTTAGATACTATTTTCCTGACAAATCAGATGATATAAAAAAGATAAAGGAAGAGATAAGTTCGTTTCATTTCGTCCCCGGCACCAAAACCTGGATTCAGCCTATGACCGATGCGAAATCCGGATGGTGTCAGGACCAGCCTTCGTATGAGCAACATTACAAACAGGCAGTTTTGACTGAGAAACTGCCTCGAAACAATGCAGGTTGGGTCTTTCCGACATTATTTAACTATGAAAAATACTGGATGCTGATTAGTGAAACTGCGCCCAACAGGAATTATTGTGGTTGTCGGTTAAGACGAGACTCACAGGGCAACGAATTCTTCATTGGCTTTCCACAAGAGCCGGAAGTTTTTCCCGGCGGGCCATTGAATCCCGAATCGAAATTGCCGTGGTACACACCCTGGCGGATTATTGCCCTCGGTAACAGTTTGAAAACAATAGTGGAATCCACATTAGGAACCGATTTAGCCCGCGCAGCGTCCCTTACGGGAGAATCCTCCAAGCTGCAAGACATTTCATTTGTAAAACCCGGCAGGGCTTCCTGGAGCTGGGTAATGCTGAAGGATGGTTCAGTGGTGTACAGTATGCAGAAACGCTTTATTGATTTTGCAGCCGATATGAAGTGGGAATATTGTCTGGTTGACGCGAACTGGGATACTCAAATCGGCTATGATAAGATTAAAGAGCTTGCTGCATACGCCCAAAGCAAAAAGGTCGGGCTTATTTTGTGGTATAATTCGGCAGGCGACTGGAATACCGTTGCTTATCATCCCAAAAGCAAGCTGCTGACCCACCAGGACCGCGTTAAAGAGTTCGGGATATTAAAAGAAATGGGCATAAAAGGCATAAAGGTGGATTTTTTTGGTGGAGATGGTCAATCCATGATGGCTTATTACCAGGATATTTTTGAAGATGCGGCTCAATTCGGCCTGGTGGTGAATTGCCACGGCTGTACAATCCCCAGGGGTTGGCAACGTACTTATCCAAACCTGGTGACGATGGAATCAATACGAGGGTTTGAATTTGTAACGTTTGAACAAGCTAACGCCGACCTTGAGCCGATTCATTGCTGCACAGTACCATTTACTCGGAATGTTTTTGGCCCGATGGATTTTACGCCGGTTTGTTTTTCCGAGGTACCCAGCATAAAACGGATAACAACGAACGGTTTTGAGCTGGCTTTGTCGGTGATTTTCTCCTCAGGTATACAACACTTTGCCCAGACACCCCAAGGTATGGCAGCGGTTCCGGATTATGTGAAAGAATTTATGAGAGAAATACCTTGTTGCTGGGATGATACACGATTTATTGACGGCTTTCCCGGCAAGCTCGTGGTTATTGCTCGGAAATTTAAAAATACCTGGTATGTTGCTGGTATCAACGGTGAAGATACTAAGAAGAGCGTTAGTTTCAAAATCGATTTTCTCGAAGCTACTAAAAAGGCCACGTTAATAACCGATGGCAAGGATAATCGTTCTTTCAAAAGGAAAAAAATAAAAATCAAACCTGACAAACCATTAACAATGAAGCTTAAGGGCAATGGCGGTTTTGTTATAAAAATTGAGAATTAGATTTTAGATTAGGAAATAATAAAAATGTCGAGGTTGAAGACCCGCATTGTTTGCCTGATAGTTATCGTTGGATTATTTAATGGCTGTGTCACTCACCCGTCTTTCTCAAAAACCACAGCTGCTTATAGAGCTAACTGGAAATCGCTGAAAAAGCATAATCCTGCACCTGATTGGTTCCGCGATGCAAAGTTCGGCATCTACTTCCATTGGGGGGTTTATTGTGTGCCGGCATTCGCCAATGCATGGTATCCGCGCAACATGCACAATAAAAGCAGCAAAGAGTATAAGCATCATGTACAGAAATATGGCGAGCCGACGAAGTTTGGCTACCATGACTTTGTGCCGATGTTCAAAGCCGAAAAGTTCAACGCCGATGAATGGGCTGAGCTGTTCGAAAAGGCAGGTGCTCGATTTGCCGGGCTTGTTGCCGAACACCACGATGGCTTTTCGATGTGGGACAGCGACCTGACCCCATGGAATGCTATGGACACCGGACCCAAGCGCGACATAACCGGAGAACTGGCCACAGCCATACGTAAACGTGGCATGAGATTCGTCATGGCTTTCCATCACGCACGAAACAATCTGTATCAGATTGAAAGAGGTAGCACGAAAAGATGGACCGGCCACTACCAGTATGCCAAAAAATACTTTCCTTCCCTTCTTGACGACCCAAATCGGGCAATTCTATATGGCTATGTGCCACGCAAAAAGTTCCTTGAGATGTGGAAAGGTAAGCTCATCGAAGTTGTTGACAAGTACCAGCCGGACTCGATGCAGTTTGACTCCTGGCTGCATGAAATCCCGCTCAAATACAAAACCGCGTACCTCGCATACTACTTCAACAAAGCCAACGAGTTGGGAAAAGAGGTCATGGTTACGTACAAGCAAAATGATTTGCCACGTGAGGTCGGTGTAGTGGATTATGAAAAAGGCCGAGCCAATCAGCTAACTAATTTCGTCTGGCTGACAGATGATACAATCAGCCGGGGTAGCTGGGGCTATACTGAGGACCTGCAAATCAAGAACACACCGGAGATAATGCACACACTGGTTGATATCGTAAGTAAGAACGGCCAATTGATGCTCAATATCTCGCCAAAGGCGGACGGCACTATCCCAGATAACCAGAAACAGGTCCTGCGTGAAATCGGTGACTGGATGAAAAAATACGGCGAAGCCATTTACGAAACACGGCCGTTTGTTGATTTCGGCGAGGGACCCACGCGACTGCAAACCGGTGGGCAATTTGTCAAGATGGAAGGTGGTTATACTGCTCAGGATATCCGTTACACCAGCAGAGGTGATACCGTCTATGCGATTATTCTTGGCTGGCCGGGTGAAAATAAAGAGGTCACAATGACAATGTTCGGTAAAGGAAACAAGGCCGAGGCCATTATGGTTACAGATGTGTCAATGCTCGGCACAGAAGAAAAAATTAAATGGCAGCGGCAGGATACCGGTCTTGTTGTTACTACACCAGCGAAGAAAACTGATGATATAGCAATCATATTTAAGCTCAGCACATCCGAGTAGACGGCTGTTTAAATCTCTTTAAGCCAGTTCTGGGCCAGCGTTGAAAATTCATAGAAATTGATTATGCAATCGTCGTTCAAATCCAGTTCGGCAGTCTCATTACAATCATCCTCCAGCCACCAGATTTGGCAAAATTCAGATAGGTCATTTATATCCACCTTATTGTCATGTGTAATATCACCATAGAACCAGCTGGGCTGGTCATCATTCCTTTTTAGATAAAGCGTATCCTTTACAAAACAGCCCATTTCACCTTCCCCACAGCGAAGGTCCCAAGCACCTGGAGGTGGCGGCGGCCCCGGTGGCTTATAAAACATGGGCGGGCCCCAATTATAACTGGCGACCCAGGCCGTATTGCTGATGCCATATTGTTCACGAAAATCCATCAATGGCTGGCCATAGTCGGAAATCGTGCCCATGAATAAACCGGGCACGTAATCAAAGTTAGGGTCTGATGTGAACCCCCATTCAGTCATTATGACAGGATGGACTGCGGCGCAGGTCGTTACTTGATCCTGCGACCAATCTCCATCAAGCCATTGACCGGGATAGAGGTGCGAAACGATAACGATATTGTCTCCCGTGAGGGGATAGCTGGCCGCCGGCCCAATAAATTGAGAATAAAACGCACCGGCTACAAGGATTAGATTATCAGGTGCATAGCTGCGGACAATATCATACCACGTTTGCATATCATTTCTGACACTAAGCCAGTCATTGATAACATTTCCAATCCAATCACCATTAATATCATTAATCGGCTCATTAAAAAGCTCAAACATAACATGGGAATCATTGGCAAACCTCGGCGCCATATACTCCCAAAACTCGCTAGTCTGTGTGACTTTTTCCCAGGTATTATTGATATAGTGCCAATCGATGATTGCATAAAGGTCCTTCGATGCGCAGTAATCTACAACCGTTCTGAGAAGATTATATAACTGCTCATTCGGGTCACTAGGGTCGAATTCATACGGCCAAGAACCACCACCCTGTTTATAATCAGCGTCAGGCGGAGCAATCATAATCCTGATGATCTTTGGATACCAACCGGGGGAGCTTCCCTGAGAATCATTTTTATCTGTTAGCCGGTCAATCATATTAATCGCACCGCCTTGCCAATCTTCAAGGAATCCTAAATCAATCGGGGAGATGCCCCTTAGAACAACGACATCTCCATTAGGGTCTTTAATTCTATTGCCATCTACATGTAACCAAGGAGTGGCAGCATAAAGCGCTGTGATTGAACATAGAAGTATACATACAATAACAACTTTAACAAACTTGGTATGAATAATCTCTTTCATAGTCCGTCTTCTTAAATTCCTTCGAGCCAGTTCTGGGCCAGTGCTGAAAATTCATAGAAATTGATTATACAATCATCGTTCAAATCCAGCATCTTATAATTAACACAATCCGTTTCCAGCCAGATTAAGCAAAATTCATACAGATCGTCTAAGTTTACTATATTGTCACGTGTAAGATCGCCGTAGAGCCATTCGTCATCATAGACCGAACCTGAAAACGAATTAGTCGTGAGACCTTCGCCATCCCGCCAGATTTCAAATCCGGCTTCCATATTATCCAGGTACCATAAGGGGTCAATAAATCCTCGGTTCACTGAATCATTGATAAAATCTTTTAAGTCGAGGTTTGCGCTATTGATAGGAGTGGTTATCTTATAAGCAATATAATGGTCCCAGGTCCCCCAAGGAACAGGCGTGAGATAAAAAAGATACCAGTCGTAACCTCCGATGGATACAGTCCCTTGGTACGAGCCGGCAGGCCCGGCACCTCCGGCATAGTCGATCCAAATCATCAATTCGGCCGCGTTGGGTTCAGTTGCCCCAGTTATGCTGAACCAGGATTCATAAGCGGCGTTCCAGGTTCCACTGACACCGGTTGTGCTAATATTCCAACTGAAGGGAGCGGTTACAATCTTGCTTACCCTTACCGGCATACCACTATTGTTCGTGCAGTTGTGTCCCCCCCAATGGCAGCCTTTTAAAATAAAGGGGTAGGAAGCCACGTCGCTTTGGTCGTGCTCGGATAAAATTACACTAAAGTATGTTGAGTCCGGATACACCTCAATGCATTGCGCTGTTGTCGCTCCCCATACGTTGTTAAGTATCCGGTATTCTCCGTCTAAGACATCAATTGTATCCCATCGTCCACAAAGTTCGTCTGCTTGCGCATCAGAAGGTAGTATGACTAAACATAAAAGCATACACACAACAGCGATTTTAATAGACCTGGTATGAATAATCTCTTTCATATTTCGCCTTCTTAAATTCCTTCGAGCCAATTCTGTGCCAATGTTGAAAATTCATAGAAGTTGATTATACAATCGCCATTCAAATCCAGCCCAATAGTCTCATCACAACCATTCTCCAGCCACCAGATTTCGCAAAATTCAGCCAGGTCATATATATTTACTATACCGTCACCTGTTAAATCACCATAAAAATCTCCGTAGATGATGCCACGGCCGTTAGTGCTAATGTAGACGCGTCCATAAATCCGCGGGTCGCCGGTGATGCATGAGCCGGTCCACGCGTACTGATGCCGGTCGTCATTTATCCGCACCAAGGTCACCCCAGCATCTATGGACCGGAAGATACCACGAACGCCATTGATTTGGGCACTGCTATAAAGTGTCATGTAGCTCTGGCCGGGTGCAGCCTTGCCAAAGCCGATGGTATCAGCTTTCTGTATGTACACCAGCTTGGTAAAGCTCGCACCGGAGCTAGTCGAGTGCCATAGGCCGTAAACATCACTCTCTGTGCCGCCCGCCAGCCAGATGTCCCCTTCGATGCCGGGCATGGCTTTAAACCTCACACTGCCAGCAGATGGAAGTCCGGTCGCTGGCGTCGCGGTGAAATTCGCTCCGCCGTCAGTGCTTATGTAGAACGTGCCGCCCCTGAAGCCATAGAACTTGTTTGAGTTTACGCGGTCGGAGGCCACCTGTGCCCGTGCCGGGATACCTGTGGAGGCATTCCACGTTGTGCCGGTGATGCTCGTCGAGTAGCTTACCGCCGCACCGCTTGGCGCCCAAACCACCCTGCTGCCGTCGGCTGCTACCGCGACCGTGCCACCCCCATCGACGCCATTCGGCTCGGTAGTCCCTTCTGTCCAGCTAAGGCCACCATTACATGAGTAGGAATAGTTAATGATATCATCTCCGTTGCCAACCCGTACAATAACGCTCGGGTCAAGCTCGGCGTAGTCAAGACTGGTGCCTGAGCCGAATGCCGGGGGCATAAGCATTCTGGAAGGCACTACCGTCAGGTCATCGTGGCGGAAGCCGCCCAGGTCGCCCAAGGCGCTGATTAGATGCGCACCTGTAGGCGGGCTTATCAGGTCCAGTACGGCAGTTTCTTCTTCTCCTAATGCCTTTACCGTGATGGTAACGGTGCCGCCAGTATCCCAATCAGTAAGATTGTCGCTGCCATAGACGGTGGCGCCGGTAACGTACATCATCTTGTCAGAATTGAATGGGTCTATCTCCAAATCGCCAATCATCCATCCCAGCTTAGGAGATTCTGCCGGCGGAGAGCCGCTGTTGCCCCAATCCAACCATGGAGCACCGGAGATATCCATTGTATAGTAATTCGTACGAGGTGGAGGCCAGCCAGGATAGTCCCAGTCCACTTCCCATATCCAGGCCCAG
This sequence comes from uncultured Pirellulales bacterium, assembly GCA_964653945.1. Classification (GTDB taxonomy): domain Bacteria; phylum Planctomycetota; class Phycisphaerae; order Sedimentisphaerales; family Anaerobacaceae; genus CAZBWE01. Next base: position 1,521 of record CAZZHL010000093.1, on the reverse strand, counting down.
CTTTGGCCTCCGTCGGTGCTGCGGAAAATGATATCATCCGGCCACCAGCATTCCATGCTGGAGACCATAATGGTATTTGGGTCCTGCGCGTCCACCGCCAGACCGCCATATCCCCAACCTGACGCACCGCTCGGAGTTATTTGTGTCCACGTGTTACTTGTGGTATCGTACTTCCAGACATCGCCGTCGTAACCCTCATATGGGCCACAGTGGTCGCTGTAGGTTATATACAGCACGCCATTCGAGGCCAGAACGCCGTGATGGGGTAAAAAGCCGTCGGTAGGCTGGCCGGGGACAGGTGCCCAGGTTACGCCGCCATCGGTGCTGCGATAGATGCTGGTATTAGTATCAGCCACACCGACGTATATAGTCTGGGTGGTATTGCCAGGTGTGCCGGTGTTCGGGTCGAACGTTACCCATACTACTCCGATGAGGTCACCATTGGATGAATAGTTGCCAACGGCTGTGAAGCTGATGACTTGAGACCAAGTCACGCCATAATCAGTGCTGCGCCAGAGACCGTTACCACTGCGGGCGCCTAAGTATAAGATGCTGTTCTTGTGAGGGTCAATCGCCAGGCGCTCGCCCATGGAACGGCCGGGCATGTTACCGCCAAGCTTAAAAGGCAAATCCGTGCGCCCAAAGGTTCTTCCATAGTCGGTGGAACGCAGAATAGCGCCATTCATATTCGTCCAGTCATTGGTGTAGGTGCCAGCGGCTATGTAGAGACGATTAGGTTCCAGTGGGTCGGTGGCTATGCTTTCAACACCCGTCAGATTCCACTCATCCCAGCCAACCCAGTCTAACAACGGTATCCAGCAGTTGGTGCAGGGGTTCCGACGATAGGCGCCGCCTATGTCGGTGCGTATGTAAACCAAGTTGGGTTCGGTCTGGTTATAGATGATACCCGGCGTAAAGCCACCGCCGGCGATCTGTACGTTGCGCCAAGTGTATGTTTGTGATGTCTGAGCTGCTGCGTTGACTGCTGCCAACCCGATGAGAAGACATACTATTGATGTGACAGTAGAAATTCGTTTCTTCTTTTTCATCTTAGCCTACTTTCGCATTTTTTGTGAGCACTTAAGCAGCTTTTGATTTTATCATTTTAATCCCCCAAAAATCCGGCATCATCCTGATATGGCTTCAGTGGGTCAACTCACGTCGCATAAAATGTGCGACGGTGGCAATAGTGGGTAAATTTTACTGTTTATTTCTGTTTTTTTACTTGTTGCATCCTTTTTACACTAATCAGTATATCACAAATTATTGATTTTTTCAAGATTTAAATTACTACACGATTACCTGTTTTATGATAGATTGACCAAATCGCTTATTTCCGCTCAAAAATGCGGTTTCAAAAACATCAAATCAAACTTTGCAAGTCCGTCCAAAAAAGAAAGAACTGTCCAACCATCGGAAAAAGGATAATCGTAGACCAAATCGACGAACTGTTGAGAAAACCGGTGTAAAAATCGGGGAGACAAGATTCGAACTTGCGACCTCTGCGTCCCGAACGCAGCG
>CAZZHL010000092.1:0-8312 GCA_964653945.1 uncultured Pirellulales bacterium | reverse complement strand
CTCGTATCAAGGTTATGTCCGGTATGGACATCGCCGAGCGCCGGCTTCCACAAGATGGCCGTTGCAGTGTCCGGCTGGGCCAGCGGGAAATCGACCTGCGTATCAGCACGGTGCCAACCAGTTATGGCGAGCGCAGCGTGCTGCGATTGCTTGACAAAAGCACCGCCTTGTTCGGATTAGATGAGTTAGGCCTGTGGGGGGGTGATTTGAAAAAATTCGATTCTTTGCTCACTCGCTCTCACGGGGTCATTTTTGTAACAGGACCAACCGGCAGCGGCAAAAGCACCACTCTTTACGCATGTCTAAACAGAATTAATTCGGCCGAGAAAAACGTCATAACCATAGAAGACCCCATCGAATATCAGCTCGATGGCATCAGCCAGATTCAGGTCGCCAGTAAAAAAGGGATGACCTTTGCCACATCACTCCGCCACGTGCTGCGTCAGGACCCTGATGTTATAATGATTGGTGAGGTCCGAGATATTGAGACTGCCCGTATGGCAATACAATCTTCGCTTACTGGTCATCTGGTTTTCAGCACGCTGCACACAAACGACTCGGCGGGGGCAGTGAGCCGGCTTTTGGATTTAGGTGTCGAGCCATATTTGGTAAGTTCATCCCTGATTGCCATAATAGCTCAACGATTAGTGCGAAAAGTCTGCCCAGAATGCAAAATCATTGCTGAACCTTCACCTCACGAGCTAAGAGAGCTTGGCATAGGATTGTCCGATTCCCCTGCCGATGGTGGCAAGTTCTACGTCGGTCAGGGCTGTGAAAAGTGTTTTCAAACCGGTTATCGTGGCAGAACCGGTATTTATGAAATGATGCTCCTTAACGAAGAAATCCAGAACACAATATACAAAAGGGAAACTGCCGGTACAATAAAGAAAATGGCTCTTGGCGCGGGCATGCAAACTCTGCGAATGGATGGGGCAAGGAAAGTTCTTGCCGGCGTAACAACTGTCTCTGAAGTATTAAGAGTAACACAAGCAGATATAATGTAGCCCCTGCTCCTGTCTTCCGACAGGAAGACGCAGGGGTAGTTTTCAGTCTTAATTCCGCCACAGGTGGATAAATATGCCTCGATACCATTATATAGCGATAGCAGCAGGCGGTAAAAAAGTCAAAGGTGCGATTACCGCGGAAAACCCTTATGCCGCACGAAAGCAACTTCGGGTTCGGAGTATGCACCCTTCATCAATTACAGAGGTCGGCTCCAGGACCGAAGGTAAAGCTGCTTTGTTTTCAATCTTTGCTAAAGGCGGCAAAAACCAAGTAATCGATTTTACCAAACAATTGTCCACGTTGCTCAATTCAGGAATTAAACTGACCGAGGCTCTTTCAGTCCTTACCTTGCAAGCTACTGATGTACGATTTAAAAATGCCATCGCCGATATTCGCGACCGCGTTGTCACCGGTGAATCATTTAATGATGCAGTGAAAGATTACACCGATTATTTTGATGTTATATATGCAAGCATGATCCGCGTAGGTGAAGTTACCGGCAACTTAGGGCAGTCTCTTTCGACAATCGCTAACTTTATGGAAAAACGCCGGCGAGTCGAAACGAAAGTAATAACTGCAATGATATATCCGTTTATCCTCATTTTATTCTGCCTCGCAGCGATTCTGATTTTGACAATCAAAGTCATCCCCACCATAGGTGAGCAGATAAAAGCAGCAGGGCATGAATTGCCATGGATTACTAAACAGTTGATGAATATTGGTTACGTGCTTACCAGCTGGTGGTTGCTGATTGTTATTGCAGCAATTGTCGGGACCGTCTGGGGCCTTAAACGGTTCTTTAAAACCGAGCGTGGAGCATACTTGCGCGATAAATTAATATTGTCTCTGCCGCTGTTCGGCTCACTTATAAAACAGCGCGTTGTCTCGCGTTTTGCCACTACTCTTTCGACTCTTCTCGGTTCAGGACTGGCCATGGCTGAATCTCTTCGTGTTGTCTCAGAAGTCACCGGAAATACTCTTATGAGACAGGCAATCCACAAGGCACGGGAGAGGATTCTTGCCGGTGCCGATATCGCAACGCCGTTGAGGGATAGCGGCGTCATTGACCCCGTTATTGCTCATATGGTTGCTGTGGGGGAAAAAAGCGGCGAGTTGGAGACAATGCTTAAAAATATCAGTGAAACCCTTGAGGCTTCCACCGACATAGTCATTGAAAGACTTGGGGCAGCTATCGAACCAATTATTATAATTTTTATGGCCGTTGTAATTGGTGTAATTGCCTATGCTACGTTACTGCCCATTCTGGAAATCTCATCGTTACAAATGTAAACGATGCTACTCTGCCCCCGCTCTTGCCCCTTAGGGGCTGCGGGGACGACATAGCACAAGTTAATTTAGGAGTTAAATGTGACAATGAAAACAAGGAGAAAAAAGACAAGATACGGTTTTACGATGCTCGAAATTATGGCCGTACTGATTATCCTCGGCCTACTTGCCACACTGGTGGCAACAAAAGTGGCGAGCAAAATAGATGATGCCCGGGTTAAAACCACATTCGCTAACGTCAAGACTCTGCATACTGCGGTTAATCAATTTAAGATGGATACAGGCCGATACCCAACCGAGGAAGAAGGGCTAATGGCTCTTCTCGAACAGCCCACTGATGTCATTGGTTGGGAGCCGGGCGGGTATCTGGAAACTACGGAAATACCTAAAGATGCCTGGGGCCGGGAATTTTTCTACCAACTCTATCCTGAGAGTGGTAAGCCATTTGTAATCATAAGTTATGGTGCCGATGGAGAAGAAGGCGGTGAGGGCCATGATGCCGACTTACACAGTACAGACGCATCTATCCGAAGAGAAGAAAGCGAACTGTAGCTATTCAGGCTTCACTCTCATCGAGTTGATGATAGTGATTGCAATGATTTCGCTTTTTATGCTTCTGGCCCAGATACATTTTTTCGGATTGCTCAGAAAAAATGCATTTAGAGCACAAATACAGGAGCTTGTCTCGACAATGCAGATGGCTACTGCCGCCGCTGCTGAGAGTAATGGAAGATACGAATTTATTATCGACCCAACCGAGCAGAACTATATCCTTCGTGAGATTACTTCGCCCGACCTGTCAGAAGTGCTCCAGGAAGAGATTATTGTTAAAAGTGACCTCAGCGATAATTGCCGTGTCATTTATGTTGAGTTCGATGATGGTGAATCCATCAACGATGGCTGGGCTAAGTTCCGAGTGGGACATTCAGGTTGGCAATACGGAGGAAAAATCGTCCTGCTCGATAACAAAGAGCGGCCATATTCGATAGTAGTAAACCGATTAAACAGAACTGTTTCGTTAGTAGAAGGTGATGTTGGACTTTTAGAACCAAAAACCAAAGAGGAAGTGCCGTTCTGAAAAATAGTGGGATGTTACGTGTGAAAAACCAGGCTTTACAAAATACGAAGCACAAAATACGAATTACTCAAGCCAAGGCTTTCAGCTTAGTAGAAGCTACAACCGCTTTGATGATACTTGCATTTATTAGTGCAAGCGTATTAGTTGTTATAAACCGCTGTGTGACCTCGGCTGCAGATTCTGCCCTGCGTATGCAGGCCTTCGAGGTTGCACGCGAGAATATGGAAAAACTTCTCACCGCTGATTCAGTTAACCAGACCATCGAGTTCGGCACCAGTGACAAATACCCGGAAATCCAGTGGCAAACAGTGGTTGAGTGCTTCTACGAACCGATAACGGAGCGTGTATGGGTCAAAGGTGTCTGCTCTGCTGAATATACCGACTCTGCCGGTGAAACAAAAACCGTCGAACTAACACACTGGCTAACCGACGTAACAAAACAGCAGTTACTCGATCTTTTAAACCAACTGGGAGAAGAAAATGCCCTATTAGCCGGCCAGGTGATTGAAACAATCGAAGAAGCTGCTGAATACGCAGGTGTTAGTGCGGAAACTATCGAGCAGTGGGTTGAAAATGGCATGCCAATAACTGAAGATGGCTTTTTTGCCAAGCTTTATCTTGACCTTTACAAGGAGCATAACGGCAACCCGCCACCTAATGCCATAGCGCAACTACCGCCTATCGAGCAATTAACAGCCCCTCCTGAAGACCAAACAAAACCAAGCGAGCCGGACAGCTCCGAACCAGAACCGGACGGTCCCAAACCACCAGTTAAACCAGAATCAGAACCGAAAGAAAACCCATTTGGTTTACCAGATGGTTATCAAGAGTGGCCAATAGGTGATATCATGGGATGGTTAAGAGAGCATGGTTTCTTATAAAAAACCTATGTTTATAAATATAAGAGATAGTCAGTGCAAAGTACTATGGCAAAAATCTGCATTTTCGCTGGCCGAGGTGCTTGCAGCGCTGACAATAGGGGCGATGATTCTGGTTGCGGTGCTGGGTATTTACAGCCGTGCCGAGCGCTCCAGTGCTGCGATTATACGCAAACTTGACAGCTCTCAACTGCCCCGCGAGATTTTGCAGCGAATCGCCGAAGACCTCGACAAAATAATCACAGCCGACTCCGGCACAAAAATTACTATTGAAAATAAATTTAAAAAAGGTCTGCCGGCCGCCAGGTTGACGATTCAACAAACTATCTATGACAAAGACAATAAACAGCAGATATTTGAAGAAATCGTTTGGCAGAGTAGCTACGACCTTGACGCCAATAATCTCACTTTATACCGCAGCCACCGCGGTATAGAATTAGAAGACAAATTACTCGATGAAAAAAGGGCTGATTTGGAAAAAGAATATCCTTTCGTACCGGTTTGTACCGGCCTGACTCTCTTTAAAATACAGGTCCCAAAGGGTGAGGAGTTTCAAAATGTTTGGAGGAGCCCTTCTCCGCCTCTTGGTATCACAGTAACTATTTCATTTGCTGAACCTTATGAGACGGAAACAGGTACTTTGGACGTGCCGGATTCGGAAAAAATCTCGCGAACCATCGCTATTAATAGAACCAGAAAAATCAAATTTACACTCCTACCGAAAAACACGGAACAATAGGACAATGTCAGGCGAAAGTTTATACAATAACGGTATCCGAAACAACCAAGGCATCGTGCTGCTGGTAACATTAGTGATATTGGTTGTGCTTTCGACTCTGGGCTATACCTTGAGCGCTCGTCTATCTGCACGGCGTCACCGTGACCAATATATCATAGATTATCAAACCGCTCGCTATGCCTGTGACTCAGCGGTCAAATATGCACTTGCCACACTGCAGGATATCCAGCCGGATTTGATTAGCCGCCCGAACGAACCGGATTTCTCCGATTTATTTGTCCTTAGTAAGGCCGAATACCAGCAACTTTTGGCCGATTTCGCCACCAAATCCTCACTTTCAGGCAAGGACCAAAATGATAGTTTCACTGATGCCAATGATGTCAACGGTATTAATGATATCGGCAGTCCTGAGGACTACTTAGGAAGTGCTGCTGACGCCAACGACCTTATTTCTCCAACGATACCCGGTCCGTATGGGCCGCCCTGGCCGCTTATAACCGAGCCGGCTGAGTTCGAGATTGGTTCTGCCACGGTCAGTATTACAATTGAAGATGAAAATGCAAAGTACCCCCTTGGCTGGGCACTTCTCGAAGATGAGGAGATTCAACGCGAAGCCGAAGCAGGATTCAAAACCTTCTGTGAATGGGTCGGCCTGGATTCTGAGCAGGAATATCCAAAGCAGACTAAATCGCTACAATCTGAGCTTGAGGAAATACGTGAAATAAAGACGTTCAAACTCGACTTTAGTCCCATCAAAAGAGCTGCAAACACGGCAACAAGCACAACCACAAGCAGCCCGGCTAGGCGAGGGAGAAGGCCCAGGCCCAGACGAGGACGGCCAACGAAACAAACTATACCTGTTTCCACGCAAATTAACGAACAGACCGCACATTTTGTAAAGCTTTTTCACAGCTCTTTGATTAATACCGAGGCCCTTGCCAAGCCATATATAGAAGGCAGAGAAGAATCGGCCCTGAAGTATATGAGCCTGTGTGGTTCAAGAACGGTCAATATAAATACCGCACCTCGACATGTATTGGAAGCAGCTTTTACTTTCGGTGGTAACGCCAAAGAAATAGCCGAGGCAACCATTCAAAGAAGACGCATCGAGCCCTTTGAGGATATGGCAGACCTGAGAGATTCATTATTTAGCTATTCCGATTCGATCAGAAAATGTGAAAAGTATATCAGGACCTCCAGTTCCTTATTCACAATTAAAGCAACAGCGGTAAGCGGCGTGGCAAAAACATCGTCTGTTATAACAGTAACGAAAACCGGAAATAAATTGAATCAAGTTGCAGTAATCTCCGACTAAAAACTTAAAACCACATTAGGAGTTTGCTCGAAGTGGAAGCACAAAACTTCTTAGGAATTCATATAAGCAAGAACGCAGCAACCGCCGTCTGCCTTGGTCCGCAAGGCCAGGGCTATAAAACCATCGGCTGTTTTAGCGTTTCCTGGCAGGAAAAAGAAGGGCAAAACCTCCAAACGCTGGCTACTCTTATTGCTCAGGGTTGCGCCGAGAGAGGATTGGGGTTTTCAGAAGCCGCAGTAGCTTTTGATTGTGCAATGTTCATGCAGCATAATACACACAGCGACTTTACCGACCCAGGGCAAATCGCCGCCACCATTCGCTTTGATACGGAGGAAGCTATCGCCGCGGACATAAGCGACCTTGTGCTCGCTTACAATATAACCTCAAGTAACCAAGCCGGCTCAGAGCTAACTATCTTCACTGCACAACGAAAGATATTGTCGGATGTTCTACTTGCTTTGCAAAGTAATAATATTGACCCTGTCAGCATAGAACCGGATATTAATTGTCTATCGAGATTTGTTTGTCGAAACGTATCTCTGCCTGAAGGTTCGCATCCTCTGTTCGGGATGCTTTCTCACCGCAGTGGTCATTTGGTCATCCCCCCATCACTTTCAGGGCCAAGCTCGCAAAAAACATCCATAATGCGAACGTTTCTGGTCGGTCCGACGCAAAATAGAAGCGAGCTACTTGCAAGAGAAATAGTCATGACTACTGCTTTGATTCAAACCGGTGAACCGATAAATTGCCTTAAGGTACTCGACTCTGCCGGCTCGATAGACTATCAGTCCCTAAGGGACAAGCTACGCATCGAAGCTACCGGCCTTGACCTGGCCCTCTCCGCTGCAACCGACCCACAAACTATAGCCAACTGTGAAACGAGCGTGGATTTTGCAATCGCCTATGGTGCAGCCTTAGCCCATCTGGAAAAGACACAAACCATGAATTTCCGCAACGATTTTATGCCATATCAGGGCAAAAAACTTCGCATGCAAAAAGCCCTGAAGCTCGCAAGTTATTCTATTACTATTCTTATGCTTGTTATTGGCATATATTTTCAAGCACAATTATTCAAAGTAAACAAGAATCGCAGCAAGCTCCGTAGCAAATTAACTAAAGATTACGCGGCAGTTATGCCGGGCCAACGCCAACTACCACCTAAAATGAGCCCTCTAACAAAGCTCGGAAGTGAATTAAGGCGTATCAGAGATGCTAAAAGCGGCCTGATTGGAATTAAAGGCGGAAAATCCATATCGTCAAAGCTAACTCTCGTGCTTCAGGCCATTAACAGTTGCGCAATGAAAACAAACTTAAATATAGATTCGATTTCAGTCACAGAAATGAACATTAATATTGTTGGCGACACATCCAGCCGGTCAAGCACGTTAAAATTTTTCGAAGCAATCAAGAATAACGGATTGGAGACATCGTCACAGCGTCTCTATACAAAAGACAGGCGTGACCATTTCAGCATAACAGCTGTGCCTAAAAGCGATGCGGAAAACTAATTTATGAAAGACATATATAAAAATCCGATTTTGTATTATATAGCCATTCCAGTTATTGCTGCCCTCTGGCCGCTACTGGTCTGGGCCGTATATGTACCTGCCTCAGAACGCAGCTTAATGAACGAGATAAATCAATATAAAAAAGCCGAACAAGTAATGCTGGAGATTCTTAGACTTGACCCCGCTCGGCTGGAGCTTGCCAATTCAAATACGCCATCTGAAGAATTTGATTATGCCCGCGCCGTCCAGCGTGTTGCCTCCTTATATGAAATCTCCTCAGCCAATTACAAGCTCAACTCCGGCATAATTATAAAATCAGGCGGGCAAAAAAGCCAAAGTGCCAGTGTATCTCTAAAGAATATTGGCATAGACAAGTTTGCCAATTTTCTCTCCACCATTCAGATTCACTGGGCAAACTTACAATGCAACCGCCTCAAACTAACTAAAAAGAAAAGCCCGCCACCTAACATCTGGGATGCGGACCTCGAATTCAAGTATTATT
>CAZZHL010000091.1:0-8349 GCA_964653945.1 uncultured Pirellulales bacterium | reverse complement strand
TGGGGATGTTTTCCGGTAGGGGGGAAAATGAATCCCGCAAATAAACTAATCTACTCGAAACGCCAAGGCGCTGCCCTCATCATGTCTATGATATTCGTCCTTGTCTTTTCCGCGCTGGCTGTTTCAATGGCTACGTTGTCCGGCGTCAACTTACAAATCGCTGATAATCAGCATAAGGTCAACTCTGCCCTTTCCGCCGCTGAATCAGCTCTGGAGTGCGGAAAATACATCGTAGCCAACACTCCTTTACCATGTACCTCCATCAATATAGTTACTAACACCCAGGCAGACCAGGTCTGGAGCTTGCTATGTAACCAGGTGCAAGGCCAGGGATGGGTCGCAGGACATGCGCAACAGCCAACTGCAAATGAAATTATAACGCCTGCTGTCAACTTTGGAGCGACAAACTCTTCTTTTCGAGTCAGATTCTATCGAGATGGTACACATGCCATTCGGCTCGAGGGAATAGGAAATGATGGCCAGGTTCAAAAACAGGTCAGCATATCTATGGACATTACAAAAGATAATGAGGTCTTGAATTATGCCATAGCCAGCAGAGGCCGAATGTGGCTCACAGGCGAAACAACCATACACGGAGATATCTTCAGCTCCTGGGACCGTCCTGAGATAGCACCTTACAATATGACCAGTGACTCAGCCGTACTGGGAACAATCAATACAGTCTTAACCCTCGAGCAAATTGAAGGCCAAAGTTACCAGTTGGAGACCCTTGAAGACGGCTATCCGATTGATGTCAATGGCGACCCGTTAGGTATTAATTATGAAGACCGCTATTACGGCCCTTACGACGAAGTTCAGGCCTACCACGAAGGCCTCAACTATAGCCAGCCACACCAAGACATACCCGGTATGGATATATCTGATTATGATACCGATGGTTATAACAGCGGCCTTACTAATATATCTTCGTGTCCAAGTGAGGATAGAGAAGTTGAGTACTTCCCACATGCCTCGGGCAATTATAACTACCCACGCGATGGAACACCAAGCAATACCTGGAACAGAAAACTGACCCGTCACGTTTATGACGATGAGACCTTTAGCAATGTGCGGCTTCCAGATAATTATAATGCATTGTTCAGGAATTGTACTTTTGAGAACATCTTATACGTCGATTGTTATAAAAGTGGTAGCAGCGCTTATAATAACGTTCGCTTTGAAAACTGCGCTTTCAACGGTGTTATTGTAACCGATGTACCCCAAGTGTTTAAGTGGCAGAATAACTGTCTCTACTTCACCGGCGAAGCGGCCTTCAACAACACCTCTGGCGTACAGGAAGCCACTATTCTCGCCCCGCACTTTAACGTCAACCTTGGCAATACCAACCCGGAGCAAAATGATAACAACGTGCTGACAGGTGCTATTGTCGGCGGGATTGTTGACGTCCGTGGTAATGCACAAATCTATGGGACAATTATCTCGATGTGCGATACGACACAGTGGAGCTCGGGATATGTAACCAATATCGGTGCCACACTTAACGATGGAGGTTCTGAAACAACAGAGTTAGGTGATATCGGTGTCATCAGCATCACGCCCGAAGAAGATAAGATGCTGCCCAGCGGTATCACCAGCCCAATCATTATTAAACCTTTGCAGGAAACATATTCAGAAGGAGTATAACCATAGTGGATTAGAGGTTGATATAAACCAAAACCATTAGCTAACTCAAAAAGGAAAACAAGATGAAAAAGCTAATCTTAAACATACTGCTGCTCGCTTTATTACTGGCGGTACTCTCCACAGTCGTAGTAAGCGCAAGCCCGGCCATTTATGCCAACAACGGAATTACTTACCTCGCTGACGACCCAGACGAGCCACATCCGGAAGCTGTGTTTACCGGCTGCGATTATGAAGACCCAAACGGGCCTCATCCAGAAAGCATATAGTCCTGGAAACGCTAACCACGTCTGCCATTTCAGCTACATCGTGGACGCGGACGATTGAAACTCCGGCAGCTACACATAAGGCAACCGTTGCAGCGGTGCCGAATATCCTATCTGCCGGTTTTTCCCTGCCGATGAGCTTACCAATAAAGCTCTTTCGGCTCGTACCAACTAATACGCGATAGTCGGTGACAACAAACTTATCAATATTTCTCAAAAGCTGTAGATTGTGCTCCAACGTTTTGCCAAAGCCAATCCCAGGGTCAATAAAAATCCTTTCTTTCGGTATGCCGAATTTCTCCGCTTCTTTCGCTCGCTTTAACAAAAACTCTAAAACTTCACTAACTACGTTATTGTACCTGGGTTCGGTCTGCATCGTTTTTGGTGTGCCCTGCATATGCATTAAAACTACCGGTACTTGTTGCTCTGCTACCAATTTCCCTATTCTCTTATCACTTAATGCGATTATATCATTGAGCATCGCAGCTCCTGCATTTAACGCAGCTTTAGCAACTTCGAAATTATAAGTATCGATACTAATCGGCACTTTTATTTTGTTAGCAAGTGCCTCTATCACCGGCACCACTCGTTTTATCTGCTGCTCTGTTGACGCTGGCTCAGAACCCGGCCGGGTAGATTCTCCGCCTACATCTATTATCGCAGCACCCTCAGCAGCCATTTTCAAGCCGTGTTCAATGGCCTTATTGGTATCGAAGAATTGGCCGCCGTCACTAAACGAATCCGGCGTAACATTCAAAACACCCATCACAATGCAACCAGCCGAAAAATCCAGCCGCCCTTTTGGCCATTTTAAGAGCATATCGTTTGCCATATCACACTCGAAATCCAATACCACTTAGTTTAGCTGAAAGTGAATCGCATGGTTTCTCTAAAACGACCCGCGTATCTTGAAATTCCCTTCGTACAGGATAATTCTTTCGCAAGTCATCAAAAAACTTACCTCTTGTCTCTTTCGGCTCATTCAAGATTTGCCTGAGCTTCGCGTTATCTTCTCGAATATCATAAATCTGTCTTACAGTGTTCAACAGTACCTCTTGCTCACTGCCGCTGACTGGTTCTCCGTGAGGAGTCCCTATGACAATCTTTATCTGAGGTACAGATGGTTCAGGTAAAAAATCCTCCACATCGAACTTTGCGTCAAGGCCAAAGTATTCACACGCCGCCTTATAAATCATAATCATACCGCCAATCTTGCCGTCCAACGAGTAACCGGCAATATGCGGCGTACCAATATCAACCATCTGAAAAAGCTCCGTATCGATATTCGGCTCATCCTCCCACACATCCAAGATAACTCCTTTTAATTTACCCGCTCTTATAGTCTGTTTGAGAGCATTGCTGTCAACAACACCGCCGCGTGAGGCATTAATAAAAATGCAACTCGGCTTTGAGGATTTGAAAAACTTCTCATCAGCTAAATGAAATGTCTTGTCAATTCCTTCGAATGTCAAGGGTGTATGGAGTGTTACAAAATCGCAATCGTAGAGCTTTTCTATCGGCAGGTATTTTGAATCCCCACTTTGTCTCTGCAAAGGTGGGTCGTTCAAATAAACCTTCATTGACAAAGCCGCACATTTTTTAGCCACCCTGCTGCCGACGTTGCCAACACCTATAACGCCTATGGATTTGCCTTGTAGATTGATATTATGTTTTTGGCCAATCTCAAGAAGCGCTGCAATAACATATTCTGCTGCAGAATTAGCATTTGACCCCGGTGCAGAAGCAAAGCCGATATTATTATCCTTAAGATAATCAATATCGATATGCTCGAAGCCTATCGTAGCCGTGCCTACAAATTTCACCCTGCTGCCCACCAATAAATCTTTATTTACGGGCGTAATACTGCGAACCAAAAGGACATCTGTATCGGCAACAACTTTTGGCTTAATCTCTCTGCCTGAGAAACTTGAGACATCCCCTATCGAGGAAAAACACTCAGCCACGAACGGTATATTCTCATCGGCTACTATTTTCATCTCAAATCAAAGCCCAAAGCCGGCGATCTTTGTCCCGCAATCCGGACAGCAGGAATTTTTGACATGATTGGCGAGTATCCTATAGCCGACGCGCTCAATCAACATTCGGCCACAATTATAACAAAACGTGCTCTCGGATTTTGCCCCCGGCACATTACCTAAGTAAACGTAGTGCAGCCCTGCTTCCCTGCCAATATTATAAGCACGCTCTAAGCTTTCAATCGGTGTCGGCACAGAATTCAGGTACTTATACTGCGGATGAAATCGGCTGATATGCCAGGGAACATCAGCCCCAGCTTTAGTAACAATAAAATCGGCAAGCTGTTTTAGCTCATCCTCAGAATCATTCTCATCCGGCACTAGTAAAGTAGTAATCTCAAGCCAGATATTCGTCTGGTTTGCGATATAGCTGATTGTATCAAGCACCGGCGGCAAGCTTGCCTTACACAACCGCTTGTAATAACCCTCGCTAAATGCCTTCAAATCCACGTTTATACCATCAAGCCAATCCTGGGCAAAATCAATCGCCTCGGTCGTCTGGTAGCCGTTACTGACAAAAACGTTCGTCAGTCCTCGCTCTTTCGCCAAACGACCACAATCGTCACACAGTTCCATAAAAACAGTCGGCTCGGTATAGGTATAAGCAATGCTTTTGCAGCCGCTGCGAACAGCACCTTCGACAATCTGCTCAGGCGTTATTGGTTCACCGTCGATTCGCCCACTTTCGATAGCCATTTGGCTTATCTGCCAGTTCTGACAGAAGTCACAGCGAAAATTGCAGCCCATCGTCGCGATGGAAAAACTTCTTGTCCCCGGCTGAAAATGAAATAATGGTTTTTTCTCAATAGGGTCGGGATTGGCTGAGCATACCTTGTCGTAGTTAAGCGAATACAATGTGCCATTTATGTTTTTTCGTACCTGACATCTGCCTAATTTGCCTTCTGCTATCACGCAGCGATGTGAGCACAATTTGCATTTGACCTTCTTATCCTGCTCTGTATCCCACAGCACCGCTTGCTTGAGATTTTCTTTTGCCGATTCCATTGTTAGTTTACCCAGAAATCATCTTTACCTTCTGCACGTTAATATATAGAATATATGGCGGAAAATCAATTTTACAATTTATATGTATTACCAGGAGATAAATTGTTATGAGTATATTATCCGCCATTGGAAATACCCCGCTTGTTGAGCTTACCAGGCTCAATAGTAAAAGACCAAAGGTGAAAATCTTCGGAAAACTCGAAGGAGTGAACCCCGGCGGCTCCGTCAAGGACCGCCCTGCCTACTGGATGATAAAAAAAGCTGAAGAATCCGGCCAGCTCACGAAAGGTAAAATTATACTTGAGCCGACATCAGGAAATACCGGCATCGCCTTGGCAATGATTGGAGCTGCCAAGGGATACGGCGTTAAACTTTGTATGCCAGAGTGTGTCAGCACAGAAAGACAACGCATTCTTGAGGCCCTAAGTGCTGAAGTAGTCCTCACACCTGCAAAAGAGGGTACTGATGGTGCTATCAGAAAAGCCCATGAGCTTCTCGATGCCGAACCTGATAAGTATTTTATGCCTAATCAGTTCACCAATGAGAATAACTCCCTCGCTCACTATGAAACGACCGGCCCAGAAATACTTTCCCAGACGAAGGGGGAAATTGACGTATTTGTCGCTGGTATGGGGACAACTGGGACACTGATGGGGATAAAAAGATTTTTCAAAGAGAAAAAACCTGATGTCAAAATCGTTGGAGTTGAACCTACCGAATGTCACACGATACAGGGACTTAAGAATATGAAAGAATCTATCGTCCCTGAAATTTATAACCCACAGATGCTGGATGAAAAGATTACCGTTGAAGATGGCTTGGCCTTTGAAACAACCCGCGCCCTTGCTGCCAACGAAGGTATCTTTGTCGGAATGTCCAGCGGCGCAGCCTTAGCCGGTGCCTTACGCATCGCAAAAGATATGTCCTCCGGCACAATAGTCGTTATTCTTCCAGACCGCGGCGACCGTTACCTCAGCACCACCCTCTTCCGTTCCATCTGTGCCAAATGCCCGCCATAGTAATATCAAGCAAAACATCTCTTCATCACGAATAAGCTTCTGACAAAAACTTTATCGGGTGCTTTACGTTACAATCGCTTATATGTTCTATCTGCATTTTACAGGTGGAGCATTCTGTTAAGACGTTTTTAATATTCGATTGCTCAAGAGCTTCTTTTAGCCCTGCAGCTATCTGTGAGGAAAGCTCGTAATTTTTCTTCTGCATCCCGAATGTTCCCGCAATCCCGCAACAGCCGGCCTTTAAGTCTGTAATCTTAACCCCGCAAAGCCCCTGCAATAACTTTATGCTCGCTGTCTCATCTCCAACCACACATAAATGACAAGGCAAATGATAAACAAATTCCTCTTGTACTGACTTCGTCGGCTTCTTTAATTTACCTTGATTATGCAAGTCCAGAAGATAATTCATCAGCTCATAAGTACTTTCTGAAACAAGCGTTACATCATCTCCTTTAATAAAATGCCTTAATTCCTGTTTCAGACACAAAGCCGCGCTCGGCTCAGAACAGACTATTTTGTAGCCGTCTCGAACTGCTTTGGCCAGATATTTGACGCTATACGACAAATCCTTACGAGCTCTTTTGACATTTCCATACACAATCGCCGGCAGCGGCGCCGGCCTTTGTTTCGGCAGAATCACCTCGATATCATTTGCCCACAGAACATCAAGCACTGCGAACCCTAATTCGTGGTCGTTGTAATTTGCATACGAATCCACAAAATAAACAACCCTATCAATGGGCTTCTCTATCGGCTTACAAGCTGCCAGATACTTTCGTCCTGCTTTCAAGAAAGAGCTGCGTCTAAACTTAGGCATATCTCTTCGTCTATCTATCCCGGCAATTTTTTCCAAGAGCAACTTGAATATGGGAAGTCGCATAAAGAAATTTGAAATCGGCGAAAAGGTACTGCCAAGCATACTAAGATAACGATTATGACTTAATACGAATTCTGCTCGCCGAAGTCCTTTTCGCCTGACGTATTCTGCCCGCACGACACTCATCAGCTTGGAAATGTCCACCCCTGAGGGACACTCTTGCAGACACGCCTTGCAGTTAATGCACAAATCCAGAAATTTTCTAAACTCCGGCGATTCAAAATCCCTATCATCCAATTGCCCTGTCGCCCAGAAATTAAGGATATTTACCTTTGCCCGCGAGCTGCCCAACTCTTCGCCCACCGCTCGAAACACCGGACACATACGCAAATCCGGCTCTCCGCTCAAACACAAGCCGCACCCATAACATTGCTCAAGCTCAAGTTCCAATTCATCTTTATCAAAGAGTAAATCCGTCCTGATGCGTTCAGGTAGAATCCTGCTTGTTCTCCTGAGACTCTTAACCATAATATCAGGGTCGTCATTGATAATCTTGCCAGGATTCATCAAACCATTCGGGTCGAATATATTTTTGATTTTGCAAAGGATTTCATAGTATTCGTCACCATATTGTTTTTTTATAAAAGCAGCTTTTACCAACCCATCTGCGTGCTCGCCACTAATGGAGCCGCCAAGCGACCAGGCAAGTGAGAAAACATCATTTGCTATCGCCCGCATCTTTTGAACATCAGCGGGATCACTCAAATCCAGATAGGGCCGCAAGTGTAGCTCTCCATCGCCTGCATGACCAAAAAAGGACATCACAATATCATACTTTTTCCCAATCCGCTGTAATCCTGCGATATACTCACCGAGCCGTTCGTGACTGACACTTGTATCCTCCATAAACTCAGCCGGGTGCTTTTTGCTCTTTTTTCTGTAAAGTAACGGCCCTGCATCATTTCGCGACTTCCATAAGCGCTTCTGTTCATTTTCGTCAAAAAAAGTCCTCCGCCCCTTTACTAAATTACCCACCGCAGAATCAGTTTTTTCTATTTTCTCCCGAACCTGCTGCTCCGTCTCGCCGATATGCTCGACCAGAAGAATGGCAGCGGCGCCAGCCGGCAGAATATCTCGATATTCAGGCAGCGCCTCGAAGGCCATATCAATTAAGGTCCTGTCCATCAATTCACAAGCTGATGCTCCCCTGTCAACGATGATTGGCACCGCCTGAGCCATTTTCTCCAGTGAATCGAACTCAAGCTGTAACAGACCTTTTGCCGCTGGAAGTGCCACCGTCCTGAGTGTAATTTTCGTAAAGATGACCAATGTCCCTTCCGACCCCGCCAACAGCCGGGACAAATCTATCTTTCCGTTATGACAGAGCCCTGCAATGTTATAGCCGCTTCTATTGCGTCCTGCTTTGGGCAGAGCCTTACTGATAACTTCTTCTTTCCCACGAAGGACAGTTTCACACTCTTTTGCAATCTCGCCAACTCTTCCGTCATCTGGCTTGAAATCATTTTCGAATTCAACCAAACTGCCGTCAGCCAGAACTGCTTCGA
>CAZZHL010000090.1:0-8361 GCA_964653945.1 uncultured Pirellulales bacterium | reverse complement strand
GACCTTATAAAAGTAATCAAGGCGATAAAGATGCGTCCCACTCACAATAATATGATATTTCCCGGCCCGGGTATAGGCGGCTACTGTCTGCCTAAAGACGGAGGGCTCGGATACTGGGCATACAAGCACATTCTCGGCTTCGATGACGATATATTCAAGATAACAACAACGGCGATTGATATTAACGATACCCGCGGCCTTCATGCAGCAGAGTTGACAAGAGATGCTCTTCGAAACATGGGCCGTCAAATAGCCGGCGCAAAGATACTTTTGGCTGGCGCCAGCTATCGCCAGGATGTCGGTGACACCCGTTACAGCGGCTCTGAGATAGTCGTTCGAAAGCTGACCGAGATGGGAGCTGAAATGCACGTGCATGACCCCTATGTCGAGCACTGGTACGAGCTGGAAAAACAGGATACCTACCCGTCACCCGGACATTCCCTTGCAAGATTTTTCCGTAACCAGAGCGAGCTGGTCAATATTCGCGTCCAGCACGACCTTGCTGCTGCACTGTCAGGCGCCAAAGCCATGATACTGGCCGTCCCGCATGAACCATACTTGCAGCTTGAGCCGGATAAAATAGTCGAATGGGCGGGAGCTCCTTTGGCGGTAATCGACTGCTTCGGGATATTGAGCGATGAGAAAATCCGCCGATACTTCGAGCTCGGCTGCGAAGTAAAAGGTTTAGGCAGAGGGCATATTCAGAGAATAAAGGAGGAAGTGAGAAAGAACAAATGATATGGATATCAGGAACAAACGAATAGCGATTCTGTCGCCGGTAGCGTGGCGGACGCCTCCACGAGCATACGGCGCGTGGGAGACCGTGGCCAGCAATATTACAGAAGGTCTTGTAGCACGCGGATGGAAAAATGTAACGCTCTTTGCCACAAAAGAATCTATAACAAAAGCAAAACTTGTGGCTTTCATAGATATAGGTTACGAAGAAGACAAAACACAAATCCCAAAGGTCTCCGAGTGTCTGCATATTTCCAAGGTTATGGAAAGAGCCGATGAATTTGACCTTATTCATAACAATTTCGATTATCTGCCGTTGACCTACCTTCGGCTTATCAAAACACCGATGCTGACAACTATCCATGGTTTTTCCGACGAGGATATAAAACGTGTTTATCACGACCACAAAGATAGCTATTATGTCTCTATCAGTGACTCCGACAGGGACAAAGATTTGCCTTATCTTGCCACTGTTTACAACGGCATCGACCTTTCCAACCTTACCTTTCGAGAAACGCCGGGCGACAAGCTTGTCCACTACGGACGGATACATAACGATAAAGGAACGCATCTGGCCATTGAAGTTGCAAAAAAGTATGGCATGGACTTGCTCATAGCGGGCATAATCCAGGACCAGAGTTACTTCGATAATCTTGTCAAGCCGCATCTTAACGACTCCTCGATTCAGTACATAGGCCCGGTCAATCCTGTTCAGCGTGATGCGCTGCTTAAAGAAGCATACACGGTGATTCATCTTAATCTGATACCCGAACGATTCGGCCTGGTGATGGCGGAATCTATGGCTGCAGGTGTACCTGTTATTGCGATGGATTTGGGCTCGTGCCGAGAAGTCATTTCAGACGGCCAGACCGGTTATCTGGTTAATAATGTGGAAGAGGCCGTTGAAGCCGTTGGCAAAATCGATAAAATAGACCGTAAGAAATGCCGCCAGCATGTCGAGAAAAACTTCACTATCGATTGTATGGTCCGCGGATACGAAAAGGTGTACGAAGAAATCTTCCGCAGAGAAGAACAAAAGAACAAAAAATAAATTCTATAGAGATGTGTTCTATGAAAAAAACGTTTATTACGCGTTACAAGGATAATCCCATTCTGACGAAGGATGATGTTCCTTATCCTGTTCAGACGGTTCACAATGCAGGTGTTACGAAATTCGACGGCCGATACATAATGCTGTTCCGCTCGCACCTCGATACCGGCAGGAGTATAATCGGCATAGCTGAAAGCGAAGATGGGTTCAACTTCAAGTCTCGGCCTGAACCCTTTATGGTTCCAAGCAAAGAGCCGCCTTTTTGTGAATATGAAGAGTTTAGCGTCGAAGACCCGCGCATTACTAACCTTGAAGGTGCATACTATATAACATACAGCGCATATTCGGCACACGGCGTTCGCATCGGCTTAGCTAAGACAATCGATTTTGAATCGGTCGAAAGAGTCGCATTTATTACCGAATCCGATTATCGAAATACAGTTCTTTTCCCTGAAAAAATCAACGGTCAATACGTTCGGTTAGACAGACCCCACTGCGAGATTAGCCCCTGGTCAATCTGGATAAGCTACTCGCCGGACTTGCGACACTGGGGCGATTCGAAACTAATAATCAAGCCGGTAAAATATCACTGGGACGAGATGAAAATCGGCCCGGGCGCTCCGCCAATCAAAACTGATAAGGGCTGGTTGAATATCTATCACGGCGTTTTCCCGACGATGGATGGCCATGTTTATCGACTGGGAGTTGCTTTACACAAGCTCGATGACCCTGCTGTGGTTCTCGGTGTTGGCGACCGATGGATTTTACAGCCGGAGGACCCGTGGGAGCTCGTTGGCTACGTGCACAATGTAGTTTTTACCTGCGGTGCGGTGGCGGAGGATGATGGCACCTTGAAGCTTTACTGGGGTGGGGCCGATACGGTAATGTGCGCCGGAACAGCAGCAATTGATGAGCTTGTCGAGCTTTGCCTGACAGATTCAAGGCCGCCAATATAAAATTGTGTTGAAGAGCAGGTGCAAGACCACAACAAACATAATGTATTTTTGGTTTATGTGGTGCTGGTTCTGGCAGTCATTATTGCTTTTGAGCCGGTTCGCCATAACGACTTTGTTGACTACGATGACCAACGCTACGTAACTGAAAATCCACACGTCAAGGCGGGAATAACGCGCGAATCTATTGCCTGGGCTTTCACCAATTATCATTTTGGTATGTGGCACCCGTTGACCACGCTGAGTAATATGCTGGATTGCCAGCTTTTCGGGCTGAATCCCTTCTGGCATCATTTAACAAGTTTGCTATTTCATATTGCAAATACATTGCTGTTGTTTTGGGTTCTGAAAAGAATGACCGGGGAAGTTTGGCCCAGTGCCTTTGTTGCTGCGGTCTTTGCTCTCCATCCTCTTGCTGTAGAGTCTGTTGCCTGGCTGGCCGAGCGTAAGAACGTCCTGAGCGGATTTTTCTGGTTCTTGACCATAGCCGCTTACGTTAGATATGCAGAACATCCGGGTATAGGTAAGTATTTGCTCGTGATTTTATTTTTTTGCTTTGCGTTGTTGGCTAAACCTATGGTGGTGACGCTGCCCTTTGTTTTGCTTCTGTTGGATTACTGGCCGCTGGATCGGTTCCAGTGGGGCAGTCAAAGAGAAAATAAGGATTTGCCGAAATATAAATCGAAAAAAGTCAGGTATCAAAAATCATCGACCTTGTCTTTGGTCATAGAAAAAATACCCTTATTCGTGCTCTCCGCGGTTTTGAGCGTCATCACCGTATTCGCCCAGCGAAGCGAAGGGGCAATATTTCCAATTAAACGTTTGCCTTTCGATTTTCGCATAGCCAATGCTTTAGTTTCCTATGTCAGGTACATAGGCAAGATGATTTACCCGAGTAAGCTGGCAGCTTTTTATCCTCACCCACTCGATAAATTGCCATTGTGGCAGCCAATGGTCTGCTTTTTAATACTGATTGTTATATCAGCGCTCATACTTATCAGTCGGAAGCGTCTCGGCGAAGCGAGCCGTAGCCGGAAGCGTTATCTTACGATGGGCTGGCTGTGGTATCTTGGAACTTTAGTGCCTGTTATTGGTTTGGTTCAGGTGGGAGAGCAGGCCATGGCTAACCGCTATACCTATCTTCCATTGATTGGTATCTACATTATAGTTGCCTGGGGTGCTGCTGAAATTTTTGCTAAATGGCGATATCGAAAGATAGCTCTGGTAGTAACAGCGTGCATCGTGCTTGTAGTGTTGTTGATTGGCACCCGGATGCAGGTCCGGCACTGGCAAAACAACCTTACGTTGTTTGGACATACAGTTGCTGTCACTAAAAATAATTATAAGATGCATAATGATTATGGAGCCGCCTTGCAGAGAGATGGCCGGCTCGATGAAGCTTTTACACAATATACAGAGAGTCTGCGAGTCGCCCCGCAGTATTTTCGTGCCCGTAATAACCTGGGTGCGGTTTATTTTCTAAAGGGAAAAATAGAGCAGGCCATCGCTTGTTGGAACGGGGCATTAAGATACAAACCCGACAATGTGGAGGTTATTAACAATCTGGCCTGGGTCAGAGCTACCTTGGGAAACCCTGAGTTTCGCAACCCGGATGAAGCTGTCCGCTTGGCCACACGAGCTTGTGAGCTTACCAGCTATGCTCAACCCGATATACTTGATACTCTGGCTGCCGCCTATGCTGCAGCAGGTAAATTCCCTCAGGCGATAGAAACTGCAGAAAAAGCGCTCAAATTAGCAGGAGATGCAAAGAGAGAAGACCTGGCCAAGGAAATTCAAGGACGGCTGCAATTATATAAATCAAACCAACCCTATCGCGAGAAATAAAAATTAGACATGGATTTACACTGTCTGTTAATCTTGTTCCTATAACTGTGCAAATCTGCGTTAATCCGTGTCGTTTTTGACTTTTTTTGCGTCTTTTTGTGGCTAATTTTCATTTATTTGTGTCTTTGTGTCTTAGTGGCAAAAACAGCAAATCTTGAAGGGAAATAAAATTTCCTTGATTTTGTCGGGTTTTTATGTTAAAATTTCTTTGTTAAGTAAATTGGATGGAGGGCAAATTATGCGGTTTATAAAGAGATCGCGTGTTTACCTGATAATGTTGGGGTTGTTGGTTTTTGCTGCCGGTTTGGCCCAGGCAGGGGTTATTGAAGAGTGGGCCAGGCGATACAATGGGTCGGCAAATGACTTTGATTATGCAAGCTCAATAGCAATAGATGACTCCAACAATATCAATATCTATGTAACAGGCACAAGATACGATTCCGATACCTGGGAGGATTACGCCACAATCAAATACGGTTCGGACGGCAACCAGATTTGGGTTCGTCCATACAATGGACCGGGAAGTGGCAATGATAATGCAAGAGACATCGCGTTAGACAGCTTTGGCAATATCTATGTGACAGGCAGTAGCTCCGCTACCGGTACAGATGATGATTACGCCACAATCAAATACGATTCGGACGGCATTCAAAAATGGGTTGCCCGTTACGATGGGCCGATAAGTAACCATGATTATGGAAATGCCCTTGCGATAGATAGCTCCGACAATGTCTATGTGACAGGAATAAGCATCGGTCTCGGCACAGGCGGCGATTACGCCACAATCAAATACGATTCAAACGGCAACCAGAAGTGGGTTGCCCGTTACAATGGGCCGCAGGGAAGTGGCTATGATTGGCCAAGCGCCATCGCAATAGATGGCTCCGGCAATATCTACGTGACAGGCAAAAGCACCGGTTCCGGCACATCCTACGATTACGCCACAATCAAATACAATTCAGCCGGCGTAAGACAGTGGGTTCGCAGGTACGATGGGCCGGGAAGTGGCGGTGATGAGGCAAAAGCCATTGTAATAGATGACTCCGACAATATCTATGTGACTGGCAAAAGCACTGGTTCCGGCACATCCTACGATTACGCCACAATCAAATACAATTCAGCCGGCGTAAGACAGTGGGTTCGCAGGTACGATGGGCCGGGAAGTGGCGGTGATGAGGCAAAAGCCATTGTAATAGATAACTCCGACAATATCTATGTGACTGGCAAAAGCACTGGTTCCGGAACAGACTACGATTGCGCCACAATCAAATATGATTCGGCCGGTGTAGAGCAGTGGGTTGCCCGTTACAATGGGCCGGTAGATGCCGCCGATGGAGCAATCGCCATCACATTAGATAACTCCGGCAATGTCTTTGTCACGGGCGAAAGCATTGGTTCCGGCACAGGCAACGATTACGCCACAATCAAATACGACCCCAATAGCAGCCAGCTTTGGGTTATCAGGTATAATGGGCCGGGAAATGACAGCGATTATGCAAACGCCGTAGTAGTAGATAGCTGCGACTATATCTATGTGGCAGGCGGGAGCAGCGGTTCCGGCACGGGCCTGGATTACGCCACAATCAAATATAATCAATATCCTCCGTTTGTTTTGACGATGCAGACAGAGCCGCCTGAGGTCAACACCGTAACGCCGTTGCCCGGAGACAACCTGTACGCTCAGAATGTAACGGCGAATATCAGCGCACAGCGTTTTGTTGATTGTCCGAATGTGTATGTCTTTGACCACTGGGAAGGAGATGTGAACGACCCGAATTCGGCCAATACGACAATAATTATGGACGCAAATGAGACGGTTACGGCGGTATTTGTAGATGACCGGCAGTGCGGAGATGAGTGTCATCCGTATCCGGATGGAGACACTAATGAGGATTGTGAAGTTAACTTCAGGGACTTTGCTTTATTTGCGGTTCAATGGCTGGAATGCACCAAGCCGGAGTGCGATTAGGATATTGCTTGCCTTCCTGCCACGAAGGCACCAAGACACTAATATAAAGTAGTCAGTCATTGCGGGCAAAGCGAAGCAATCTATCCACTATTTAACTTCTTTGTGCCTTCGTGTCTTTGTGGCTAAAATTCTCTGTGGCTATTGCTGTTACGAGCGGCGGAAGCGCTTATCCATAAAGAGAGTGACTTTATCGTACTTGTCTTTCGGCAGAGACTCTTTTAATATCTTGCGGATATCCTGCATCGGCGTTCGCTGCGTTGCGTGCGTGATAATAATATGCTTGTTATTCAGATTATTTAACAATCCTGCGAATTCATCTATGTGCATATGTTTGCCTGCTTCGGCCCTTACGGTATGCTCGTCCTCGTAGAAGGTGCACTCGGCGATTAAAATCTTGCTGTTAACGATGTATTCTAATTGTGAAAAATCAACGTATTGCGTATCACCCGAATAGGTAACAATCGGAATCTCCAGCGGATTGTCGATTTCAACTCCCTGCTTCTTCAGCTCAACGATTTGCGCTCTTGTAAGGCCAAGGTATTCTTTTTTTAGCTTTTTCCGTTTTTCAACGAGGCAGTAACCGACAGAGCCTTGTGTGTGTTTTGTGGGAAACACTCTGGCAAAAAGATTTGGTTTTATTTGATATTCATCGCCGGGTTTTACTCCGACCAGATTAGCCGGTATCTGGTTGCCGTCCAGCCGGGTCCAGGCATCGATAATCTCACGTATTGGCCCCAATAGATTTTTGGGCGCCAGTATTGTGCCGGCCGATTGACCGCAAAAGTTCCGCTGCGACAGGTAATATGCGATACCGGCTGCATGGTCCATATGTCCGTGCGTGAGCAGGACATGATTTATGGAAATAATCTGGTCCGGTGCCTTGCCGACATCGAAGCAAACATCTAACTGTGGTATCGCCACGACGGTCTCTTCGCCGGCAACCGAATAGCCGATGATTTCCAAATCGTCTATCTTTATATGTGCTAAATTATGACTGGCCATAAAGTCGTCCTAATTAAAAGGTGCTATGAAAACCTAATAGTAGAGAGAATAGATGTTTATGTCAATTCGTTTTTGACATTATAGCAGATGTGTGTACACTTATATCAAAGCATCAAGGCAATATACTATACAATCTTTCACGTAACATTGGTCTTGCATGTGTTAAATGTCTGAAAAACAAAAGGACAGAAGAAAAAATCGAGATAAAAAACGCTGGTCAAAATATCCGGCATGGATATTCGGCGTTATTGTTTTCTCGATACTTATTATCATCATAATCGGTCATTTCTGGCTTATTCCAGCCAAAGTGCATCGGGAAATAGAAAAGGCACTTTTAAAATTCTGGGATGGACAGGTGGATATCGAGGGTATCGAGGTCAACTATTTGCAACCGATACATCTCACCAAAGTCAGTTTTTTAGATAAGGCCGGCCGAGAGTGCCTGCATACCGGCAGAGTAGAAATGGTCTTTGAGAGATGGCCGGGTTTACATCCTGTCGTAACAGAGATAAAAATTGAAAAATTATGTTTTCAGTTTTCCGCTTACGACGGCAAATTTACACTGCCGTTTATAAATCCCTTTCAACAATCGCCAACTCGAAAAAAGAAAGTGGACATACGGAAACTTACTCTAAATGATGCCGAAATCACTGTAACCGATGCAATGGGGGAAAAGACGCTTTATGACAATCTGCAATTATTCGCCGATAAGAAGGGCGGCCTCTACGATTTTACATTGAACCGAATTGGTTCTATACCTTCGGAATCGCTGCTGGCAAAGGGCAAGTTTGACTTAAAGACACTTG
>CAZZHL010000089.1:0-8367 GCA_964653945.1 uncultured Pirellulales bacterium | reverse complement strand
GACCAGAATGGAGCCGAGACGCTGCTTGGTGAAGGCGATATGCTGTTTCTAAAGCCGGGCACAAGCGACCTGGTGCGTGCTCAGGGCACTTTTGTTGACGAGGAAGAGATAAAGCGGATAGTCAGGCACCTTAAGGAGTTTGGCGAGCCGCAGTTCCATCCTGAGCTGACCCAGCTCAAGAAGTTCGATACATCCGATATGGTCAAGGACGAGCTTTTTGATGAAGCGGTCAGGGTTATTTTGGAGACCCAGAGGGGCAGTGTGTCACTGCTTCAGCGCAGACTCAACATCGGTTATGCGAGGGCTTCACGGATAATTGAGATGATGGCGTCGTCAGGGATACTCGGTGAGTACAAGGGCAGCCAGGCGCGGGAGGTTATTATGACGCTGGATGAGTATGAGCGGACTCGCGAGCAGATGGAAGTGGAAGCGGAGCGTACAGAATCTTCTGAGGATAAAGATTCATCCGGGCCGGCCTACATAAGTGAGGGGCAGCGCGGATACGTCTCAAGCGACAAGCAAGAGTAATCTCCCCTGCCAATCTCAAAATCAATTCACGGCGGGGGCTGAAAACTGCCATTGAAAAACCAGCAATAATCGTTTATCAACAATTATTGATATGGACAAAGACTTAAAAGGAAAGACGGTAGCTGAGCTTGGGCAGATAGTTGTTGTCCTTGGGACTCCTCATGGAGGGCTGGGGCCCCGCTTCGCCCTAAATAGTGGGGCTTCGCAGGGCAAGCAGCAAAAATATCTGGCAAAGTATATCTTTCAATTCATTCATGCGCTTGGCGCAATGGAGATTTCTCAAATTAGTCCGTTGAGCAAGGCATTTCGTGAGCGGTTGGCGGAGCATGGTTATTATATTTCACAACTAAAAATTATAGACAAACTAACTGACCCTGACGGCACGGTCAAATATGTGTTTGGGCTGGCTGATGGCAATAAGATAGAGACGGTGCTCCTTTTCGACGGTCGGCGGAGGACATTGTGCGTTTCAACGCAGGCCGGCTGTGTGATGGGCTGTGTGTTTTGCGCTACCGGCAGGATAAAACTGAGGCGCAACCTAACTGCAGGAGAAATCGTTGACCAGGTGAATACTGTCTGTAAGGATGAAAATAAAATAACTAATGTTGTTTATATGGGCATGGGTGAGCCGTTGCAAAATTATGATGCGTTGGTCAAGTCTGTTCGCATACTCAATCATTCTGCAGGCAAGAACATTGGGAGCAGGCATCTTACGGTCAGCACCTGTGGAATCGTGCCGGGGATTCGCAAACTCGCGGCAGAGGATATTCATCCTCGCCTGTCAATATCGTTGAATGCGCCGACGGATGTTTTGCGAGAGAAGCTAATGCCCATAAATGCGAAATATCCGCTCTCGCAGGTGTTGTCAGCGGCGAAATTTTATCTGACAAGGGCAAAGCAGCGAGTTACTTTTGAATACGTGCTGATAAAGGGCGTAAACGATAAGACTCTTTATGCACAGATGCTGGCAAAGCTGCTGAGGGGTTCGGATTTCAGTCCTAAGGACTCCTTGTGGAGGGTAAATTTGATTGAATACAATCCGCATTCTGGGTGCAAATTTGTTGCCAGTAGCGCTGAGCGAATTGAGCGGTTTTCCGAGGTTCTGAAGAAGGCGGGCATAAAAACTACTATTCGCTTCAAGCTGGGTCAGAGCATCAAGGCCGCCTGTGGACAGTTGGGAGCAGACTCATCGGGGTGACCCGGCACATAGGACAAGGGCGAGGATTTACCTGAGGCCGCTTTACTAAACGAAGGACAACGCGGCTATGTCTCGACTGAGGAGGCGGATTAGCACTTTTTCTCAATAGCATATCTTGTAACAAAAAGCAAAAACATCGGCTTTTTTATTTCCTTTTTAATTTACGGTTTTTTTCGGATAATTAGAGGGCATTTTCGTTTTTTTGCGGGAGAAGAGTTGACTCATACTCATACGTGAAAAAAATATAATATTTTTGCGATTTTTATAGCTTGGGGGGTAGATAATCCTTGTTTGTTTATCATTATTGCGGGCCATATTTATTTTTTCCGAAATCTGCTTTTTTAATACTGATAAGTCCTAAATATAGTCGATTTAAATGTGTAGAATTTAATAGGATTAATTGTGTTGGATGGGTAGATACCATGGCAAACCGAAGAAAATCTACTAAGCAAGGAAAGAACGGAGATTCTCGGCTTCAAATAGACTTTTTGGGTAAAATTCACCTGAGTAAGAAAATCGAAAAGCTTTGGAGTCATAAATGGAGGTTCCTTGTTTCTGTCGCAGGCATAAGTATAGCTATATTAATATTGTTTTTCCATAATAAGATAGTAACAAGCCCGATAGCTTGGGCAATGAAGCGTTTTATGGAAGTTCCGAAACAAATAGAGGAAAAAGCAATCAGCCAACAACAGGCCAGAGTAGAGAGTCAAGGGGCAGAAGGTTTATATGATGGTAATTTTTGGATTTCGTTTGTAAGGGTATGGATGAAGATTGGAAATAATGTGAACATAAACACTCATAGGCCTGCTAGGAATAATAAGAGAGCATGCTTATATGAGGACATTCAGAGGATTCTGAGCACAATTGGTTTCTATGACGGAGAAATCGATGGGAAGAAGGAATCAACTTATCCAGCGGTAAAGCTGTTTCAAGAAAAGAGCAATATTGACGACGACGGGGTAGTAGGGCCAAAAACATGGAACGCGATATTAGACAAGCTGGAGGGTGTCATGGAAAAGCCAGGAAGCCTTAGCATATTTAGATTGTAGCGATTACAACCGGAAAATCGACCCATTGTGGTCGGGGCGAATCAAAACTCGACCACTAAAAGGTGCGTTTGGGTGCTAAATAAGTAGTGGTATAATTACTAAATATCTCTATAAGGCGTGTGTCTAAAGAACATTGTGCAAATCCCCTCTTTTCATCATTTCTTATGCGGTTTTTAGGATTGTTTTGTGGTAATTAGGTGGAATTTTTGGTTTTTTGCTGAAAAATAGTTGATTTGCTGCTGCCAATGGGTTATAGTTTGCCTTATTAAATACGCTCTGCCGCAAGGGGTAGCTGTGTGGCACGGGCTTCCAGCCCGTGAAAGCACGGCCAAGATGGCCGTGCCACGGTGTGGGGTCAATAGAATCACGGCGTTGTTGACTCAAGCCTCCGATGGAGCCAAATCGGGCCTGTATAAGAGGTCTCCGTGACAAGCGATTGAAAGGATTATCGAGTACCGAACAAGGAATTTCAGAGTTCGTCACTCGTCTTGGCGAAGCGCCAAGCCGTAGCCAGATCCGATTTTTGTTATTTGGGATTTGTAATTATTACCCGGTGGTGTAATTGGTAACACATGGGCTTTTGGTGCCCACGTTCCAGGTTCAAGTCCTGGCCGGGTAGCTTTGAAAATTATAAACTTAAAAGTGAAATACTAATGGCAGACAGGGTAGCAATAATATTGGCAGCAGGGGTAAGCAGCCGGATGAATACGCAAATGGCGAAGGTGCTGCATGAGGTATGCGGTCGGCCGATGCTGGCCTATGTGCTCGATGCCTGCCGGAAGGTCGGGGTTACAAAGATATATGTTGTGGTTGGTTTCTCCGCAGGGCAGGTTGAAGAGCGGTTTGGCGGTTTCGATGATATTGTCTGGGTCCGGCAGAAGGAGCAGCTTGGAACGGCCCATGCGGTATTGTGCTGTAAAGAATATTTGCAGGATTTTGAAGGCCAGACGCTGGTGCTTTGTGGCGATGGGCCTTTGATTAGGGGTGAAACATTAAAAGTGTTGATAGAAAAACACGGCGTTGAGCAGCCGGCGGCAACACTGGCGACAGCGGTTCTCGATGACCCGACCGGATACGGACGGATAGTCCGGGATAAGTACGGCAATATTCAGGGCATTGTCGAGCACGGTGACTGCACGAAAGAACAGTTGGCCGTTAGAGAGGTTAACCCGAGCTATTATCTTTTTAATAACAAGGTTCTTTTTGAGGCATTGGAGAAGGTTAAGCCGGACAACGTAAAGAAGGAATATTATTTGACGGATGTGCTGAGCCTTATTCTTGCGACAGGCCATAAAGTTGTTGCGATAACGGCGGTGCGGCCTGAGGAGGCGATGGGTGTTAACAGCAGGCGCGAGCTTAGTGTGGCAAGCAAAATTATGCAGCAGCGAGTTCAACAGGAGCTGATGGAAAATGGCGTGACGATAGTTGACCCTGATAACACATGGATTGATGCAAGGGCCCAAATAGGACAGGATACGGTGATTGAGCCATTTACATATATTCATGGCGAGGTTAAAATTGGCAAGGGCTGTCGCGTTGGACCGTTTGCTTATTTGAGGAGCGGTACGGTTTTGGAAAATGACGTTGTGTTGGGTGTTTTTACGGAGATTAAAAATTCCGCGTTGGCTGAAGGTGTTCGGGCCCGGCACCATAGCTATATCGGCGATGCTACTGTGGGACGCAATGTTAACGTAGGTGCCGGCTCGATAACGGCAAATTACAACGGTGAAAAGATAAACCGGACGACTGTAGGTAATGATTGTTACATTGGCTCGGGTGCAATACTGGTGGCACCGCTTGAGTTAAAAGACGGCTCGCATATAGATGCGGGGACAGTGGTTTCCCAGGAAAGCGTTAATAAACTTGGGCAGAAGGATTAAAGAAGATGTTTATGGATGAAGGCATAAAGGTTTTTTCCGGCAGCAGTAATCCTGTATTGACTGCCGCGGTTTGTAAGTATTTGGAAATTCCGCTCGGCGGTGCGAAAATCGAGAGGTTTCCGGACGGCGAGAAGGCCATTAGGGTTGAGGATGATGTTCGGGGCAGGGACTGCTTTGTTGTGCAGTCAACGTGCAAGCCTGTTGATGAGAATCTCGTGGAGCTGTTAATTTATCTGGATTGCTTGCGAAGGGCCAGTGCCAAGCGTATCACTGCGGTTATTCCTTATTTTGGCTATGCCCGGCAGGATAGAAAGGCCGAGGGGCGAGTGCCTATTACAGCCAAACTGGTGGCAAATATTATTGTTGCTGCTGGTGCCGACAGGGTCCTGGCGATAGACCTTCACGCACAACAGCTACAAGGTTTTTTTGACATACCGGTTGACCATCTGTTGGGCGAGCTGGTATTGAGCAAGTATTTCGGAGACAAAAGAATTGGCAGGCTAACGGTGGTTTCGCCTGATGTGGGTAATATGAAGATTGCATCCCGGTATGCGGCGCATCTTGGCGGGGAACTGGCGATTGTGCATAAAAAACGGATAAGTGGCAGTGACGTTGAGGCACAGGAGATAATAGGAGACGTCAAGGGCAAAAATATCCTTATGTGTGACGATATTATCGCCACGGCCGGGACGGTCTGCAATGCTGCCAGATTAGTTAAGCAGCGTGGGGCTGAGAAGATATACATCGGCGCTACACACGGCGTTTTTGCAGGACAGGCGATGGAGAACCTGCAGGAGGCACCAATTGACGAGATAGTCGTTACCGACACAATACCGTTGAGCGATAAGGTCAAAAAGACGGGCAGTGTAAAGGTCTTAACTGTATCAAATATGTTGGGTGAGGCGATAAAAAGAATTCATAGGAACGAATCCGTCAGCGGATTGTTTGGCGATTATAGTCCGTAGTTTATCCTGAGCATAGTCGAAGGATGGACAGGAAAAAATAAATATACATTAAATAGAAGTTGGAAGATTATGGAAAAAGAGTTGATTTTGAAGGCGGAAATCCGAGAGCAAACCGGCTCGAAATATGCGGACGAAGTGCGCAAGAGCGGCCGTATACCTGCTATTGTGTATGGCCATAAGCAGGAGCCGGTTGCTATTTCCCTGGAGGCGCATAGCCTTATCGAAGGGCTTCATCATGGGCGTCGGCTGATGGATGTACAAATTGGCAAAACCAAACAAAAAATTTTGGTTAAAGACCTGCAATATGACCACCTTGGCAAAGATGTCATTCATGTGGATATGATGAGAGTTGACGTTAGCGAGATGGTTAAAGTGACGGTTCCTATCGAGTTTAAAGGTACGGCAAAGGGAACTCATGAGGGGGGTATCGTTGAAGGACATATAGGCCACCTGGAAATTGAATGCAGAGCAACGGACATTCCGGAGACAATTATTGTTTCGGTCAAGGAGCTGGATGTCGATGATGTTTTGCACGCAGGCGACGTTGGCCTTCCGGAAGGGGTCAAGCTGATAAGCCCTCCGGATACGCTCCTTGTTATCTGCCATGTGGTGGCAGCAGCTAAGACCACTGAGGAGGTTGAGGAAGAAGTCCCAGCCACCCCTGAGGTGATTGGCGAAGCTAAGGAAGAGCCTTCGGGAGAAGAGAAAGCGTGAACGGGATTAAAATAGTTGTCGGGCTGGGTAATCCCGGCAACGAGTATGCTGATACGCGGCACAATATGGGCTTTCGAGCGATTGATTTGCTGGCTGAGACATTGAAGATAGAGACAAAAAAAAGGAAATTTG
Source organism: uncultured Pirellulales bacterium (assembly GCA_964653945.1). Classification (GTDB taxonomy): domain Bacteria; phylum Planctomycetota; class Phycisphaerae; order Sedimentisphaerales; family Anaerobacaceae; genus CAZBWE01. The sequence continues at coordinate 1,901 of CAZZHL010000089.1, read as the reverse complement.
GCGCTCGTATAGGAACAGGTGAATTTATCCGCCGTACGTCTGGCGGATTAATAGATAAAAAGTTAATATTATTAAAGCCGTGGCAGTGGATGAACTGCAGTGGCGAGCCGGTCGCTAAGGCGGTGGCTTTTTATAAACTTGCGTTGGATGACTTGTTTATTATAACCGACGATATGGATTTAGAGCCAGGTAGGATTCGGATAAGGGCAAAGGGTTCTGCCGGCGGCCATAAGGGTCTGGCAGACATTATACAAGAACTTGGCGCAGATGAATTTCCGCGTTTGCGGATTGGCATCGGCCGTAGTGAGGACAAAGACCCGGTGGATTTTGTTCTTGACAGGCCGACAGAAGAGAGGCCGTTACTGGACGAGGCGGTTGAAAGGGCGCGTGACGCTGTGCTTTGCTGGATTGAATATGGTATCGAGGCAACAATGAATCGGTTTAATATCGTAAGAGACAGAGGACAGACAACAGAAGACAGAAAAATATGACCTCTGACTTCTGACATCCGGTTTTGGATAGTTAGCGTCCGGCTACGGCATGCTCCGCCGTGACGAGTGTCGGGTAGTTTGAGTTTATAAAAGGAAATGTTAATGTAATTTTTATTGAGGAGTTTTGGAATGGAAACCACTGTTAAGAAAAAGCTGTATGAAGCAATGTTTCTTATTGATTCTGCCCAAGCATCTGATTGGGATAAAGTCATTGCGACCCTGGAAACGGTGCTGAGCAAAGCCGACAGCGAGATCGTCTCGATGAGAAAATGGGATGATAGAAAGCTGGCTTACGAGATTAACGGCAAAGCCAGAGGGACATACATCCTTTGCTACTTTAGGGCTGATGGCAAGAAGGTACGTGAGATTGAAAAAGCTGTTCAGCTTTCAGAACAAGTTATGCGTGTTTTGATTTTGTGCGCTGAGACGATGAGCAAGGAGGATATTGAAAAAGATACTCCTGCGACGAGGGTTGAAAAGCAAAGGAAGAGGCCGGATGAAAAAGCTGAAGCAGGGCAGATGAACGAGGAGCAGGTAAAGGAAACTGTAAAGTCGATTGATTAGGGAGCTTAAAAATGGCTGGTTTTAATAAGGTTTTTTTGATGGGCAATCTGACTCGCGACCCGCAGTTGTCATATACGCCGAACCAGACGGCCGTGGTTGATTTTGGTCTGGCGACGAATCGCAGGTGGACGAGTAAAGACGGCGAGCAGCGAGAGGAAACTTGTTTTGTGGACTGCCGGGCATTCGGTCGAATGGCTGAGAATATAAATAAGTACCTGACCAAAGGCAGACCGATATTTATGGAGGGCAGATTAACATTTGATAGCTGGACGGCTCAGGACGGCACGAAGCGCAGTCGGCATAGAGTTACGGTTGAAAACTTTCAGTTTCTGCCCGGCACTCAGGGCACAGGTTCCAATAGCGCTGACCGGAATGCAGGCAGTGGCGTAAGCCATCCCGGCGACGTGGATTCCCAGGTCCAGTCCGCCGTAGGTGGAACAGAGGCAGATGATATACCGTTTTAATACGCCGCAGGCGTATTAATTAAGGTTTTTAGTTTTGTGCTAAGCAGTCCCCCGCAGCTTCTTGCGAAGCAAGAGCGGGGGCAGAGTAGCATGTTAGTTCGTTCCCAAGGGAGCGGCTATAGACAATAAGCTGTGAACGATTTAAGGTAGGATATGCTAAAAAGAAGTGATAATCATAGGGACTCCTCACGGAGTAGGGACTCCTCACGGAGTAGGGACTCCTCACGGAGTAGAGACTCCTCACGGAGTAAAACAGGTATGTCCGCCGTTGGGCGGACTCGCGAGCATACACAATGTCGTTTTTGTAGAAGAGCCATAAAATATGTTGATTACAAGGATATTGATACCTTGCAACGGCTCTTGACTAATCGCGGCAAGATAT
>CAZZHL010000088.1:0-8385 GCA_964653945.1 uncultured Pirellulales bacterium | reverse complement strand
ACCGACAAAGGTGGTTTACTGAGAATTTAGTTGCTGATTGTTATGGCGGCAGACTAACAGGTAGATTTGAATTCGAACAACCAACCCCCGCTGCTTCGCTTTTGCGAAGCAAAACGGCGGGGGAGTATCTGTTACAAGTGGGTTTTGGCGATATCGATGTAAAGCGATTCCTTTCGGACACGATAGACAAACCGCCCCCTTTTCTGTCTTCGACAGAAGACAGGGGGGTAAATAATAAATCAGAACGCAACAACTATACCACCGGTAAGATGAACGGCTCGTTGAGTATCAATGGCCGAAGCGGTGACAGTTCTTCACGTATAGGCAGGTGCAAGCTGGCCATAAGCGATATGCAGGTGGGTGAGCTTTCGCCGCTGGCAAAATTGTTACAGGTATTGAAACTGACGGAGCCCAAAGACCATGCCTTCGACCGAATGCTGGTGGATTCGTACATTCAACGTGATAATCTGCTTTTTGAAAAGTTCGATTTAGCCGGTGCTGCGGTTGCCTTTTTTGGCTCAGGTCAGATGGACCTGCAAAGTAAAAATGTCGAATTGGTTCTGAATGCTCGCGGTGAGCGGCTTACAACGACCGACCCTTCTCTTTTGCAATCGCTTGCTGAGGGTCTTGGTGTTGCTGTTGTTCGGATGGAGGTAAGCGGCAATGTTTATAACCCACAGGTAAAAGTCAAAACCCTGCCGGTCATCGAAGATTCACTCCGTATCCTCGGCACAAAAAAGACTGAACCGAAATCTTAGGGCCGACCTTGTCATAAAATACTAACCTTTCAGGAACAAATTTCCCGGCAGTTGTTTTATCAGGCCCTTCAGCCGAAGTGAAACGAGGCCGGCATTGATACTTCCCGCCGTCAATCTTGTATCCGTGATTATCTGCTCAACGTGTAGAGGCTCTTTGCTTAAGCAGCCGTAGATAGTTTTTTCACTGGAGCTTAGCTTTAATTGGCTTATATCAAACAAAGGTGTCTTGACTTTTTTAGAGGCCTTCTTTGCCGCCTCGCTCACGTGCTTTTCTAATTGTTCGCCGATATAGCCGAGGGCCTCCATCACGTCCTCGACGGTTTCGAGCAGCTTTGCGCCATCTTTTATCAATCGATGAGTGCCTTTACTCAATGGCGAATCGATTTTCCCGGGCACCGCCATCACCTCCCGATTATTTTCCAGCGTTGCTGTTGCGGTAATTAGCGCCCCCGACCCTAAACCGGCCTCGACGACAATTGTCCCAAGTGACAGTCCCGCTATTATCCTGTTGCGAGGTGGGAAGTTCTCCGACAATGGCTCATATTGCAGCGGCAGCTCGCTGATGCAGGCGCCGGATTCGGCTATAAGCTCAAATAGCTTTTTGTTCTCGGGCGGAAAGATATTTCCTAATCCGCAGCCCTGCACCGCTATTGTGCGTCCATTTGCTGATAGCGCACCCTGGTGCGCAGCGGTATCTATGCCGCGAGCCATACCGGAGCAAATGGTAAAGCCGGCAGAAGCTAAGAAATGAGCGAATCGAGAAGATTGCTCCTGGCCATATAAGCTGCACCGCCGGGAGCCGACTATCGAAATACATAAATTGTCGGTGCGGGTCAAAGTGCCCTTTATGTAAAGGACAGGCGGCGGGTCGTAAATCTGCTTTAATACAGGCGGATAACGCTCATCGGCAAGATGGATTAACCAGATGTCGAGCTTTTCAGCTAATTCCAGCTCAGCTTTGGCGTCGAATTTGTCGCGCGTTGAGGCAATTCGCTCAGCAGTTTTGAATCCTATTCCATCAATTTTGGCTAACTCGCTAACCGAAGCGCCTAAGGCCCGGTCAGCTGAGCCGAAATGTTTTAGCAGCTTTGCAAAAGTAATTGGCCCGACACCATCGGCTCTGATTAACTTAAGCCACTTTTCAATATCAACAGAATTTTGCTCACATTTTGCCATTGTTTAGCCACAGATTTATATTAACGGTTTCATATTTAATCACAAAAGATACAAAGGGACGAAGAAAAAATTTGCCACAGAGGACACAGAGAATTGGTTAATTAGTGAATTGGTGAGATACGAGATACTAGCGACGAGCGACTAATTCGCCGCAGTGGCTTTAATAGAAGTCAGATTCAGAAAATAGAAGGACAAATTTGTTTGGCGGATAAATCTAATTTAAGGCATAATTTTGCACATGATCCCCACGAGAGCATGATGCACAACAAATTAACCTGTTAGTTGACTTTCTTAATATTCAAAACGAGATATGCGATTGCAAGAAGACCAAAAACGACTGTTGTAACTCCAATAATATGGGCTATTGCTTCCAGTTTCTTCGCCCTGATATACTTTCTATTCTGCCTACCGACATTGAACTGCCGCCACCAATTGGGATCGAACGCTATAAACGACTCCCCTATACGTTCGAGCTCTAATACTAAGTTCCTATCAGAATCGTATGCTTCTCTGAGGTATGTCGCAGATAGAACCGTATGCACAGCATAGAGCGCTGCTCCGAATGATGTGTAAAGAAGGAGCCGAAGTGGGGTTTTGGGCCCGTAAGAGAATAAAATCAAGGAACATAAGGCGCCTAGAACCGACAAAGCAAACATTTGCATACCTGAACGGTATTTCCTCTTAATAAGGCGGAAGGCTAGAAAATCATCTCCTTGGTCATGGACGATAGAACCGATATTTATATCACCAAACGGCTTGGATAATTTATGTATATTTGTTAGCTCAAGGGTCTGTGAGCGACGTAATATCGCTTTCAGCAGCTTCATGAACTCCGTATCATATGATGACTCATCCGTGAAATCTGCATAGACTTTATCTCGGAGAAAGAACGGCATTTTGTCTCTACACTGATCTATGAGTATAGGGAGGACCAAAATCCTTTTTCCTTCGATCTCACGAGTCATTGCGAGCTGGAGCTCTTTCTGCACCCAATTTGATCCCACTGTGTTCTGTGAGATTACGGCAGCAACATAATCACACTTATAGATGCCCTCCGCTATCTTCTGAATCAAGGAATCACCGATATCAAGTTGTGCCTCATCAACCCAAACAGACACTCCTTTTTTTGCCAGATCCGATGCAAGCCGTCTGACAAAGGGTTTGTCTTTATTGCTATGACTTAAAAAGATCGATGGCATTACTTCACAAATATACGCCTAGAACATAATAATACCTTTGATAGAGACCTATACAATACGATTCAGCCCGTGAGATATGTAAAGCTGCTATCTCATAGGTTTTTACTGATTTTATATTGACATTGTGGTAGACGCAATAATAATTTGTCTTGCCTTTGGAGAGTGGGAGATAAATCATTACTATGAAGCGCCGTGGGGGCTTTATTCTGCCACAGAGAGCATTTATCCACCTTCGGCGAACAGAGAACTGGTTAATTGGCGAGATATGATTCACACTTGTCCTGAGCGAAATGGGCAAAAATTCATTCTATATTTGCTTGTTATTGAGATGACAAAAATGCTTCATGTAATTTATCAAGAAGCAATATACGATTTTGTAGTTCTACCAATGCATTTACCACTTCTTCAGGAAATTCTGGGTGGTTTATCCATATCATATAATCAATAATTGTTAGCGTTGCATGAAGGGATAACGCATTTAATACTTGTGGACTTGGGAAGTGCCATTTAAGGTCGGATTTGAAAGTACAATTGTCATGATTAGTTATAAGATGGAAATCTAATAAGTCTTGCCAATTACCATGAATGCTATGCGAGCCACCGCCCAATGCAGCTAAATATACATCTGCCAACCCAAGGTCATCTGCTTTCTCGTAGATATTTTTATTGCCCCAATTCTTAGGCCCTTGATGTGTCATATTGTTAGGGTTTGCTCCTGAAATCTTAAAACTTTTATCAATAGAATTAAGCATTCTATTTTCTATTGCTAACTTTTCTCCGCCTCGCTCCTTTATCCCTTTTAAAATCCGTGTTCTCAATTTTCTTTCATGTTTGAGAGAATGTTCAACATAAGAGTTAAAAAGTTCAGTTGATGCATGTTTAATCAAATAACGCAAATTTATAATACACTCAAAAGCTAATCGAGCAAATATATAAGTTGTTTCTCGTCTGAGTTGGGTTGTTTGGTCAAGCATGGCAGAGACAAGTTTATACAAACGTACTAAATGACCGCCTAATATGGCTTCATCTCTATTCCACTCTTTTCTATCAATAGGGTATAAATTTGCAGCGACGCATACAAATGAACCTGCTTCTATGAGAATGTTTATCGATAAGTCCAGAAAATTTTTTTCAGATGCAAATTCCTTGATTTTTTCTTCTTGAATTGCAACTTTTTTTATCTTAAAGATGTCGTGAACCATTAAACAAAGCTTTCTACTTTCTCTTTACAAATTTTATTTGTCAATTTTTGTAACACCTTAGCTCTTTCCGCCAAATATTCTAACAGTTTTTTCTCACGGTTATTTCCCTAAAAATATCTAATTGAATCTTACCATAATCGAGTTTATAAAGCAATAAGATTAGTTAGTATTTAGTCGTTAGTATTTAGTAGTTAGTATTTGGTATTTAGTCTAATCCACGCTTTTTCGCAGCAATATCTATGAAATCCGTGGTTAAAATTATCGTTCAGAATGGCCCCTGCCTAAGGCATGCAGGGGCAGGCAGGACAAGCAGGATAGGTAATCATAAATGATTGGTGATTTTCCCACATTTTCTTTCAGAAAATAAGAGTGGCAGGTAAAATGAGACGGGCTCCGTTTCAAACGGAGCCCGTAGGTTTTTCGGTTCAACTAAGCTCACCAAAGTCAGGTGTGCTAATCAGAATTAGCCAGGGATTACGTTTGTCGCACAAGTGCCTTTTTCGCTCTGTCCGACTTCAAACTCGACCTTCTGGCCTTGGTCAAGAATTTCACAGCCAGTCGTGTTGACTTCCGAGTGGTGAACGAACAAATCTTTGCCGCCACCATCAGGAATGATAAATCCATAGCCTTTGCTACCACTAAACCATTTTATTGTACCTATACTCAAAATAGTGCTCCTTTGGCCTCTAAATGGCCATAAAATTTGCCTCACGCATTGATTTAAAGAGGATATTCCTGCAGAGACGTGAGAATATTCCCAACCTGTAAACATTATACCATGAGAACTAACCAGATGTCAATATAAATAAATAAAAATAAAAAGATAATTATAACAGCACTTTGGATGCGGAGATAGAAAACAGAGGACCCTTCGACACTTCGACTAAGCTTCCCTCGACTGAGCTTCCTTCGACAAGCTCAGGGCAGGCAGATGACGGACGAGGGAAGATGGACGAGACTGCTTGACTTAGCTCGCGGGTGCGGAAGGTCAGTCCCATTCATCGGCGAAGATAGCATAATCATAGAAATTTACGATGCTCAACGGGTCTTCATAAAGGTTTGCCCACGGCTCATATCCTGTGTTACCCGGAACTTTTAACCAGGAATCACAAAATACTTTAACATCTGCCCAATCTACAAAACCATCCTGGTTAAAGTCAGCAGGAGAACCAAGGCCATAACCAAACGGAAAGAGGGGGTCATAATCAGGGTCGCCGATATTGATAGGAATCTGGCTCATGTCACTCGGCCAGGAAAAAGAAAGTCGGCCGGTAAAATTGTAGTCGCCGAAGAGGACTTGCGCCACGCCGTCTCCCTCGGTCCCCGGCAGCCAGGCCGCAACAAAGGCATCCGCATCTTCAATCTCATCGGTTATAATCATCGGCCTTCCAGAAACCAGGACAATAACATAAGGCGTCCCAGAACTACGTACGGTATTGATGGTGGTAATGTCCGTCGAATATAGATGCAAATCACTGTCATCTCCGTACCCCTCAGCGTATGGTACCTCGCCAACCACTACTATGGCGACGTCGTGCCCGGCAGCACCGCTGCCATTCTCGCTGAATGTAACGCTGCCGGTTGAAACGCTCTCAATGCCCTCGAGGATATTAGTGCCGCTCGTCTCGCTGTCGTTGTCCATTCCCTGCCAGTGTATAGTCCAGCCGCCGCACTGTTTTTTTAGACTGGCAGCACTGCTTCCGGCGACAAATACATCTGCGTTCTTGGCAATTGGTAGAAGATTATTTTCGTTTTTCAGCAGCACCAGAGATTTCCTCACCGCCTCCCGGGCAACTGCCCTGTGCTCAGCAGAGCCGAATGAAGATGCAAGACTTCTATCTGTATATGGGTGCTCAAAGAGTCCTGCCCTGAATTTGACCCTGAGTATCCTTCTTACAGCGTCGTCAATTCTTGACATTGGGACCTGGCCGCTATTAACGAGGTTTTTCAGGTTGCTGATAAATGGCTGCCAGTGACTTCTATAAGGGGCCATCGACATATCAATACCGGCATTTATCGCATTCTTTATATCAGTTGAACTGGTTCCGACATCAGCCCAGTCGGAAATGACGAAGCCATCGAAGCCAAGCTCGGTCTTGAGCAGGTCAGTGATAAGCCATTCGTGGTAAACACAATCATCCCCGTTCCAACTGCTAAAAGAAGTCATAACTGTTCCCACGTTTGCCTCTATCGCTCTCTCGTATGGAGGCAGGTGTACGGCTCTGAGGAATGCCTCATTGCATTCTGTATTGCCGGCGTTTACGCCGCCGGTAGTACCGCCGTCGCCGATATAGTGCTTTGCACAGGCAACAATCTTTTCGCCCTGCATATTCGCATCTACTCCCTGAAATCCGCGTACGTATGCGGCGGTGATATTATCGTGCACCTCCGGGTCCTCGGCAAATCCTTCGTAAGTTCTGCCCCAACGCTCATCTCGCACGACGGCAAGACATGGCCCAAAGGTCCAGTCCACTCCCGTAGCCGCTACTTCTAATGCGGTAACGGCGCCGACCCTTTCCATCAAATTGGGGTCGTTGGCGGCGCCAAGACCGATGTTGTGCGGGAAGACGACTGCATCACGGACATTATTATGGCCGTGGACGGCATCAACCCCATAGATAATGGGAATGCCCAGCCGGGTAGACAAGGCCGCGGCCTGATAGGCATCGTACATATCCGCCCATCCCTCTGGACTATTATCAGCAGGAGTCGAACCGCCTCCGCTCAGGACAGAGCCCAGGAAGTAGCTTGTGACCTCTGCATTGGTAACGTTGGACCTTTCGCCCTGCGTCATCTGTCCGACTTTTTCGTCTAGGTTCATCCGGGCCAGAAGGTCCTCAACCCTTGTCTCAACGGGTAGATTGGGGTCCTGGTAGGGATATGCAAAGGCAAGGCCGCTCGTCACAAATCCTACGATAATAAGGGCAATAGTAACGATTCGGGTTAGTTTTTTCTTCGATATATTCATTTTTTTCCTTTCATAGAGGTAATTATACAAATTTTTTCCTAATTTATCAAGAATAAATATTGTGGGTTAGGATGGCTAAGAAACACGATATCCCCATTAGAAAGGATAAGTCGCCCCCGCTCTTGCTTCGCAAGAAGCTGCGGGGGAGCGATATATGGCCTGGGATTGCCATTATAAGCTAATGAGGAGATAGAAGGGCAGGGACTAGCCCCTGCCTCCAAGAGGCAAAATAAGGGCAGATATTGAACAAGTAATATAAAATGAGCGTAGTATTAGCTGATTCGGAGGGGATATTAAGCCCCAAAGGGCTCCTTCGGCCTTGCTCAGTCATAGAGGACTCCTGCCGTAAGGCATCCTGTGGATAACGGAGGACATATGTTATTATAAGGCGGGTCAATTATATATTTAGATATACTGATAGAAATAAAGTTTCAAAAATATAAAAATACGAGGCAAATTGTTTGTAATGGCTTTAATAAGAGCATTTTATATACGCTTGTTAAGCGGCAGAAGGGCTGTTACGGAGGCTTAAATATTGATTTTAACGGACTTGATTGATATAATAAACTTTTCATGGTAAAATCAGTCAAAACAACTCGGAAGAAGCGGGCAAAAAAAGCCCCATCTAAAGTTGCCAAGGTCAGGGCTAAAAAGGCGTTTAAGAGCTACGATCAGGCGATAAGCTATCTGTTTGAGAAGACCGACTACGAAAAGCAGGAGCATCTGCGCTATAATGTCAGCACATTCAATCTCAAAAGGATGGAAAAGCTGCTTTCGCTCTTAGGCAATCCGCATAAAAAATTCAATACAGTTCATATAGGCGGTACAAAAGGTAAAGGTAGTACAGCTACGATGCTGGCCAAAATGCTCGAGGCGAATGCCTATAAGGTCGGGTTATACACCTCACCGCATGTGGTGAACTTACACGAGCGAATTGTGGTTAATTCAAAAGAGATTCAAGAGTCGGAAATGTACGGCTTGTTGAATCGTGTTTACACTCCGGTTGAGAAAATGTCAAAGACCGACACTCCTACTTTTTTCGAGATTATGACTGCTCTGGCGTTTATGCATTTCGTTGATAC
>CAZZHL010000087.1:0-8578 GCA_964653945.1 uncultured Pirellulales bacterium | reverse complement strand
GTGTACAAAGAAGAATCAATGGCGGATACTCCTTTATCTATCACTTCCTGGCGAGCTGCATCTATTTGCATTTTTTCCTGCAGCACTTTCATGCTCATCTGACATTCCCCTTCTTTACAATTCTGCATTTATGTGCAATATTTCCTATGACCGACTTAATATTGCATCTTTGTTGTCTGGTTGTATGTTTTCTTATAAATCCTCTTAAATGGGCCAGATATGGATTATTGATATTATTTGCCGATTCAAACCACAACGCTACGTCATCTTTATTAAACTTATCAGTAGAAATAAGTATATCATTGGCATCCCAAACCGAGAAAAAGTGATCGATATCTATTTGTTTTGTCAGTAAATTGTTGCGTCTGCAGTTATCATACAATTTAGTGCCGGGGTAAGGATTAACTATAAAGGGCGCCACCCCATTTAACCCCATACTCAAAAGCTTTTTGAAAAATGCCAATGTTTCTGCAAAGCTTTCCTTTGTCTCGCCAGGATAACCTACGAGCAGAAAACCTATTGTGCGTATTTTTTCCTCACTGCAATAACGTACTACTTCAACAACTTTTTCCAAGGAGAGCTTTTTATTCATATAGTTTAGTACACTTTTATTTCCGCTTTCGATCGCAAGATTTAACCTGACACAACCGGATTTACCCATTTTTTTTATAAGTTTTTTGTCAAGCATATCTACCCGAACTCCGTTATGAGCAGACCAGGTTATGTCTCTTTTTAAATTTATGAGGCCGTCGAAAATTGATTCGGCTCGCTCCTTATTCAAAGTAAGATTATCATCCTCAAACTCAATGTGGTTTATGTTGTAATTGCGTACCAACATTTCAACTTCCGCAATGACATTGGATGGCGATCTGCCTCTCCACTTGTAGCCGTAAACCGAATGGACCGAGCAAAAATTGCAGTCATAAGGACATCCTCTGGAGGTAATCATGGAAAAAGTCCTCTTGTTGCTTTCCATCCGGGGCGACAGCGAAAAATATTTTTCGACGGGCAACATATCTCTTGCGGGGAACGGAATCTCATCAAGATTTGCAATTGACAACGAAACTCCATTGTTATGGACTATTCCATTTTTTTTATAAACCAGGCCGCGTATTTCAGCAGGTTCCTGACCTTTCATTAAGGCAAGCAGGGACTGTTCACCCTCTCCACGAACGACATAATCAACATTTCCAGTCAACGCCTCTTCAGGAAAGGTTGATGGAAAAACGCCTCCAATAACCACCTGGAGCTTATTGTCTAATTCTTTAACTGCCTTGGCCAATTGGCGGCTTATAGGGGCCAAATGACTAAAGGGAACCGTGATTCCGACATGCGTTACATCAGACCCAATTCTCGCGCAGATATCCGAGTAAGACAAGCCAACCTGTATATATTCCTTATCATTTCTATTAACTCTCTCGTGATTACTAAAACCGTCAGCCAGGGAATCTATTATAGCCACCTCGATATTTTGAGACCTCAAGAAACCTGCCAGATAGCCAATTGCTAAATTTTGTGAAATTATCTTGTCGTCGGCACCGGCAAAATACCAAGGCGGATTTATAAGGACTATTTTCATATCTGCAGAATCATCCTCTTTTCGAACAGTCAACTGCTCTCCGTTAATAATACCTGCAAATCATATGTGATGGAAAAATATCAATTTCAGGTGATACTTGGCAATACGAAATAATACCCGCGGCAAGGCAAAAGGGAAAAATTTTGCCATAAAACGCAACTGGCTTGTAAGATGAAATTTGACGGTAGTTTTACTGGCGCCGGCATCCCATCTGCTCGTGCTGATTCCCACCTTATGATAGACAATCGCCTTATCGGCATATGCTAATGAAAAGCGGTGTTTGCCTCTCATATACCAGTCTGGTTCTTCAAAATACAAGAAGTAGTCCTCACTCATCAATCCAACAAAACGGAGAAAATCTGCCGACACAAGCATGGAAGCTCCGGCCAGGTAATTCATGCGTGATTCAACTTTTTCCCGCGGCGACACCTCAGTAACAGGCTTACCATAATCGATATTAACCGATTTTGCCAACCAAGTGCTTAATGTTCCTCCGCCTGCAGTCCAAATAATCCCAGGGTTATTGTAGAACGGTGTCAGTGAACCGCACATCCCGGCATCGGGCTTTTCCTCCATGCGCTGCACCATATGTGCGAGTGCATCGGGCTCGATAACTGTATCGTTGTTCAACAGCCAGACATAAGCAAAATCGTTTCGCGCCAAGGCATAGCGCATACCGACATTGTTGCCGCCGGCAAAACCCAGATTAGCGCCGATATGAATCAGGACCATCGAAGCACTACCGTCACCGTTTCCCGCTTCCGCCTGACCGCGGTCATATTCCGCATATATTACAGGCTTGGCGACCGGGGGGAAAGTGAGATGCCGCAGGGGATTATCTGCGGCAACGTCCGCCCTTATCTTTCCCTCTGCCCATGACTTTATGTATTCAAGAGAACCGTCCCGAGAATCATTGTCGCAGACGATCACGCGAAAATCAGGATAGTCGAGACGAAAGACACTCTCCAGACATTCGATGGTATCCTGCCAGCCGTTCCAGTTGAGAATTATTATGTATACTCTTTTCATAACACCAAAATACTCTTTTTCATGGCAAACAAGAGCATTGCTTCTGACCGTTCAGTCAGGACCGACACGCCATTGATGACCCGTCTCAGCAGGGCTTTCGGCCCCCAACCGGTTACCGGATAATTTTCTCTCGCTTCAAAATAGAGCTCGACAAACCCGGCATCAGTTGCCAATCGCTTAAGAGTGGCTGGAGTAAAATGCCAGATATGTTCTTCGGGCCGAAGCGACGGCCATTTATTACCCTGTATGCCAGCCATGATACTACCGATATTCGGCACCCCGATGACCAATAAACCATCGTTTTTAAGAATTCGGCGAACCTCCCTTAAAAGCGCCTGCGGCTCGAGGACATGCTCTATGACATGATTGATGACTACAACATCAAAAGCTTCCGTATCCAGTCGCGCGTTCTCCAGGGTTCCAGCCAACACATTCAAGCCCTTTTCTTCCCTGGCAAATGCCGATGCCCATCCAGAGACCTCCACCCCCTTAACGATAAAACCATGCTTCGCCGCTACAGACAAAAGCGTACCGACTCCAGCCCCCACATCAAGTAATGTGCCTTTGTGCTTAAACCTGACAATTTTATCCAGAAGCGGCTCGAATATGACGCAGAATTCTTCCCAGCGATTCACGTATTGGTTTTTGCAGACAAAGTAATCCTTCTCGGAATAGGAGGTCGCTTCCTTCTCAAAATCAGCCGTATAAATTAAGCGGCATTCCACGCATTTGACCAACTGGTGGCCGCCAACCGTCATCAATTGTGTATTGGTTGAGCTACCACATAATCCACAATTCATTGCTTCCACCCCGACAGGACGTCCTGCCTGATCCGTTCATAAATTGAACTTACCGGCTCATCTTTGAATTGGTGTTTTTCCCAGAGCTTGATATATGAAAGCGCACGATAAAAAGCCATCATGAGACAAAGTGAAAAACCCCGTACCCCGTCCTTGTAACCCTTTCCGCTGAAAAATCGGTGGTAGAATCCTCTCAGAGACGCCATGAAAAGAAGGTAATAGGAAAATTTAACCCCTTTATCAAATAAGTGCTGCGCCTCAACGCTTGTATACCTGTTTAGTTTCTCAATAAAATGGGCACTATCGATATAATTGAAATGAGCGATACAGTTTTCATCCCGAGAATCAAGTCGTATAATGCGGGCATCGGCGGCTTTGTGCATATAATCGTGAATGGTTTCCGTAAAGGTAATTTTCCCACGCCGGAAAAAGCGCGGCAGCGGCGTATAGCCCCAACCACTGTGCCTGACACAAGCACCCATGATGTAGTGTTTGAACGGAATCTCCACAATATCCGCCTCGTCTTTTTCCGCAATTGCCTTGAGCGCCATGCTCAGTGTTTTTGGCGCCATTTCATCAGCATCAATAAGGAAAATCCAATCACCTGTCGCCTGTTCAACGGCAAATTTCTTGGCAATATCAAACGCCGCAGCCTTTGGATGACTAAATATATTATCTGTATATTCCTGAGCAATTTCTACGGTTCGGTCCTCGCTCTCCATATCCACTACGACGATCTCATCGCACCACTTGACCGTTTCCAGACAGTAGCGGAGATTGCGTTCTTCATTGCGGGTGTTTATGATTGCGGAAATTTTTGGCATATTAGCTTTATCACTAAGTTTTAATTGCATAAACCTCTATAAGACCGCCTTTTTTCTTCTGCCACCATATTTTTTGCAATAATAAGGTTAGCACAAAAACTATTCTGGCCATCTTGAGTAGTTTTTGCAGCGCCTTACCGACAGGTCCATTTATCGGGCAAACCGCTATAATATTGTTACTGAAATCTCCTGCAGGTTCCCACGTCTTTACTTTTTTAATCCTAAATCCATGTGCCTGTAAAAATCTTGTCATAGAATCCGGCGTAAAGTGATACAAATGGTCCGGGGGAGAAAGCCAACACCATTCGCTCTCAGTAAGCTTGGCCATTAGACTGTTCAAATTTGGGGCCTGAATGACCACCAGCCCGTCTTTTTTCAGCACTCGTCTTAATTCGTCAATAAAACCATTCATGTCAGGAATATGCTCTAATACGTCAAACAACGTGATAACATCAAATGTTTCATCGGGGAAGGCAATATCTTCTAAATATTTTGAATCAATATCAAGGTGGAACTTTTCTTTGCCATATAGAGCGCAGCCAGCATTAAGTTCAACGCCTTTAACATCAAAACCTGCCTGTTGAGCAACTTTCATAAAAAGACCAATATTGCATCCTATATCTAATAGTTTTCCATCCTTTTTTGTTGCTTTTATGTTCTTAATGTACCCTTCATACCTTTTTTTAAAGTAATCCTGTCGCGACAAATATATCCGGATTCTTTGTTCAACATCGTAGGTTTTCCTGTTAAATTCGATTAACTGTTCTTTTGTCGGGAATGGCACCGTTACGCCAACCCCGCACCTTTCGCATTTCAATATGGAATATGTCTGCAGCTTGCAGTATTCTATAAAGCATAACCCATTGCAAACGGGGCATTTCATTTCAACATTCTCATGATTCTACCGGCAACTCTTTTATGGAAAGGCCGGCAGCTCATAACCCTCTTACACATGTGCGCCAGTGTCTCCATGGAGTGCTCTGCGGTATAAGTCATATAAGGCTCGTCTGTCAGCCAGAAATTATCATCGATTATCCCCTGCCGCTTACAATGCTGATATAGCGAGGTGCCAGGCAATATCCATAGGCCACCGGTGCTGGCAATTTCATCGGGCTGTGCCTTTTTCAAAAAATCGATTGTGTCGGTAATCGTTTCTTCGGTCTCACCCACATTCCCGACGATTATAAGTGCGGTTACCTTTAATCCTATCTGTTTGCATAGCTTGATAGCCCGCTCCGATGTAGCAACGTCATTTCCCTTGCCCATCTTTTCTAAAAGCCGTGGCGACCCTGTTTCAATGCCAAAAGCAATATTATAGCAACCGGCCTCTTTAAGTTTTTGCAGAACAATCTCATCAACACAATCGGTCCTGGTGGTAACATGAAACGCAATTTTAAGCCGCCTAGCAATAATCTCGTCACAAAGGCTGATAGTTACCATGCGGTCAACTGTCATGGCATCATCGGCAAAACAGAAATGCCGCACCCCAAAGTCTCTATAAAGCAACTCGAGTTCTTCAGCCATGTTTTTTACTGACCGATGCCGCCATCCCTGCCATATCCACCAAGTGGAACAGAAGTAGCAATGCCCCTTGCAACCGCGCGAGAAAATAACTGAAACGCGAACCTCCCGCGACAGATCAATTCCCCGCATGACACCAGAACCCCACGCGGGATATTTCGTTAAATCAACCAGATGCCATGCCGGAAAGGGAATGTCGTCAAGGTTTTCCACATATTTCCTGGTTGCTGTCTTAACGGTCTTGCCGTTATCCCGGTAAACAAGACCATTGATTCGAGCGGGTTCTATACCTTGAGCAATTTCCAGAAAGGTTTCCTCGCCTTCCCCAAGAACAATATAGTCAACAAATGGATAATGCTCCATTATCTGGTTATACATGATAGTCGGATGGACTCCGCCCAGAACAACCGGGATACTCCGGTCAAGGGCCTTGACCGTTTGCGCCACTTCCATTGCTCTTTTACGTCTTGGGGTCAGGCAGGTTATTCCCACCATGTCAGGCCGAAAATCTTTAATTGCCGGCTGCACGGCATCGCTGCCTTCCACACAGCCGTCAACGATTTTTAGCTCAAAACCATGTTTTAGCAAAGTTCCCGCCAGGTACAGGAGACCCAATGGCGGGTTGGAAAAACCTATTTGCTCTGTACCATAGGGATTGATAAGTAACACTCTTTTCATATTTTTTCTTCGCTCCTTCCGATGACATGATAAAAGTAATCCCTGAATTCTTCTATGATATTTTTCTTTACTACATACATAATGCCAAGATAAATTATAATGCCAGCACAAAATATGCCGAGAATCGTCATAAGATTTGCCTGTATGTACATGGCGGCCGCTTTACAGAGACAACCTGTCAAGGCAGCCGCAAAAAACTGCCATTTAATATTTCTACCTACCGCAATGTTAATCCCTTCTGTTTTCAGCACATAGTTATATATGAAAAAAAACAACACAGCAATAAAGGGCTGATTGAACGCTATGCCGTTAAAACCAAATTGCAGTACAAGCGGAACCCCCAGCCCCCATTCGAGAACCACCAACACTACCGTCATTTTTAACAAAATCTTTGATTTTCCAACAGCCAGGATGGCGCAGTACATAGGAAGTAAGACACCAATCAACAGCGGAGATGTACAATAAAAATAATACGCCCAGAGTCCTGGCATCCATTTATCCGTAAAAACAACATGAATAATCCCAGGACCAAGGACAACCATCAAAACCGTAACTGGAAACATTACCAGCGTCATACATCGAATTGAGCTTTCAACCGTTCTGGCTAAAAGTTCACGGTTGTCCTGTATTCTGGAAAAGGCCGGGAAAGATACCCTGCCGAAAGATTCCGAAAGCGTAAGCGGCGCAAAGGCAAAGTTTTTCGCCCAAGTTACATATCCCACAGCAGCCGCACCGGCATACGCACCAACAAAAAGCGGGGTTACCGCATCCTTGATGAATCCTAAAATCGCATTGCCCTGATACGGAAGACCGAACCTGACCATATCTTTTATCGCAGCAAGTCGGAACTGCAGCGTAGGCCGCCATGAAGAAATGGCATAAATAATGATTGTCCCGAGAATCGATCTAATAAGCGCCGCAATGATGAAACTCCACACTTCAAAACCAGCCATCGCAAAACAAATGGCGGTAATATTAAAAGACAGATTCTCCGCTACATCCACCCAGGCAATGCGGTTAAAGTCCAGCTTCCGCTCCATTAAAATCGCCGGAATGGTTTTCAGCGAAACAAACACGAAACTAACAGCCATGGCCCGTATAAGCCAGACACTTGCTGAAGGCAGCGATGGATACACCAACAATGCCAGAGGTGCAATAACCAACACAACGCCCACAACACACCAGGCCAGTATCTGTTGCAACCAGAAGGTTGTAGAGAGTTCCTCCCGGCTTAAATTCCCCTTTTTCTGTATGAGTGCCGCGCCGATACCTATATCGCTAAACGTGGAAAAGAATGTCACCACAAAACTGACTATGGCAAAAATTCCGAATGTCTGCGGAGCAAGCAGGCGGGCCAAAATAATACCGGCCGCCATTATTATAATTTTAACGGCAATCTGCCTTTTGATAAGCGCCCCAACACCCTTAAGGGACTTCTTCTTTATTTCGTGCAAACTGTCTGGTAGCCCCAAATCAGCCGCTGGAAAATCACTCATTCTATTGCCTCATCAAAAGTCCCTTCCTGAATGAGAAGCAATTTAACCATTTTCTTAAAATCCATTGGCAGTTTCCATCCGATATTCCTTCCTAATCTCGCCGCGTTATCAGTGCAGCAATACCAATTAGCCCCCAAAATTCAATGCCCATGAATTTGATATAAAGAGGAATGAAAATCAATGCCATGAGGAACTGCCAGATACTCCCGACAAAATTAGCGACAATGTTTTTTTCAGCAGGTTCATAACGATTGCACAATCTTCGGATGTCCTCTTGCTCCTTTCTATACTTTTAGGGATACTTTACCGCTTCTTCTATTTTGCATCTTGATAATTCAACATAATTTTTGCTAATTCACTTATTGTCGTAGTAGCATTCCATCCCAGCGAGTTAATCGTCGCCGGATTTGAGACCAATATCTGATACTCTGCCTTAAAGTTTCTCTTCTGTCTGACATAGCGTCGCCAATCCTTATTAATCAGCTTGAAACATTCATCAAGCCAATTCTCGATTGAATATGCACGCCCTGACCCGATCGTCGCCTCAAATACCTGATTTTGCCCAATAAGAGTGATAATTCCTTCTGCAACATTTTCAGCAAACGTCCACTCTTTCCTTACGGAAATGTCGCCTAACTCAAGAATTTCCTC
>CAZZHL010000086.1:7029-8599 GCA_964653945.1 uncultured Pirellulales bacterium | reverse complement strand
TGAAGCCGCCACCTGTGCCTGCGCCATCTGTGGCGAGGCAACCACAGGTGCAGGCAAAAAAGTTCTCCGGCCACTTAACCGACTTTTATATAAAGCAATTTATCGAGCAAAGCGGTTTGTCTTTAGAACCAGAGAAAGTTGGACCCAACGACGTCCTAATAAAAGCGACCGACGCGGATATAAACGGAGGCAAAGAACTGCTGAAGGAAGTAAATATTGATACCGGTAAGAAGCTGGTAATTGTTCAGCCGGGCAGCGGCGGGCCGAATAAATGCTGGCACTTGGATAATTTTTTAGCTATAGCAAAACAGCTCGGCTCAGGAGGTATCGAAGTAGTATTTTTACTTGGGCCTGCTGAGTTAGATAGATTTAGCAAAACAACGCTCAAAAAAATAAGCAACGTTGCAAAGTGTCTCGTGGATTTGTCCTTGATGCAGGTATTGGGTCTTCTAAGTTGTGCTGATGCCTTTTTAGGCAACGATAGCGGTATTACTCATCTGGCTTCCATGATGGGTATTAAGAGCTTTGCTGTTTTTGGACCAACTAATCCGGCTGTGTATGGCCCTATTGGGCCAGATGTAACAGTATTTGCGAAAAAGACGGCAGCTTTTGCAAAGAGACCATCTCCAGGATTGCAAAAAAAGCTTTTGGGAGCTTTATTGGATTAACAAATCAATTGCTCCCCTGCCAATTCTCAGCCAGCTTTGCAAAGTCAAGGAAGTTTACTATACCGTCACCGCCGGGTGGTGAAATATCGGCTGAAGGGGTATCCGGAGGCTCCAGCCACTGTCTTGCCAACTCTGCCAAGTCTTCGAAATCAACCTCGCCGTCACCAGTAATGTCAGAAGCGTTTTCATCTAAAACGATGCCTGTTGTAAATGTTGTTTGCCCCGCCCCGCCGCCTGCTGTATCAAATGTAGCACGCCAGCTTATGATGGTTGCATCTACCGGAATGGATCTATCCACGATAATACTGAATGTATCATCACTTATTGCAGAATCACCCGCTGCTATGTACGGGAAACCGACACTTAGGTCTATTATCGAAACATTCTCCGAGGCATCAAGCAGCTCAACGACAACATTTGAGACGGCTTCGGTACTGTTGTTATTTAATGTCATCGTGTAGATATATTCAAATTCTGTTCTATCAACACGAGCTTTACTTACAAGGTTGTAGGATTGCAAGACTAATCCGCCTTTGCAAGTGGCCTCCGGCGTATTTCCGTAGGCCCCCATATTTATCCTTCCGCCGTCCGGCTCCGGCTCAAGTCCAAAATACGAACTCGGGTCCCCTCTATCTATACAAGGTGAATTAGGTAGCAAATGGTAATCATTGCTATCAGGCTCGACAAAACAAGGTTCAAAATTTATGTTACCAGCACCGGGCCAGCCGCCCTGAACATCGCTGTAGCTAACAGTTGCCAAACTCGTCCCATCTTTGTATATCTGTGCTCCACTTGTCGCGGTATTGCCCCACAGGATGCAGTTGGTCAGCGTCGGGCTGCTCTCGCTATTCCACATTCCGCCGCCGTCCCACTCTGCCTGGTTGCCGCTGAGCGTGCAGTTA
>CAZZHL010000086.1:0-6929 GCA_964653945.1 uncultured Pirellulales bacterium | reverse complement strand
ATTCCACATTCCGCCGCCGTCCCACTCTGCCTGGTTGCCGCTGAGCGTGCAGTTAGTCAGCGTCGGGCTGCTTTCGTAATTCCACATTCCGCCGCCGTCCCACTCTGCCTGGTTGCCGCTGAGCGTGCAGTTAGTCAACGTTAGGTTGCTCAGGTAGTTAAACATCCCGCCGCCGTAGTCCGCTGAGTTTCCGCTGAAGCTACAGTTGGTAAACATCGGGTCACTGCTCTCATTGTACATCCCGCCGCCGTAGCCTGCTGAGTTTCCGTTGAACGTACAGTTGGTCAGCGTCGAGTTGGATAGGTAGTTGAGCATCCCACCGCCGATATCAGATGAGTTGCCGTTGAATATACAGTTGGTCAGCGTGGGGCTGCTGTTGTAGTAGTTGAACATCCCGCCACCTTGCTGTGCTGAGTTTCCACTAAATGTACAGTTGGTCAGCGTGGGATTACCGTTGTAGTTGAACATTCCGCCGCTGTATTCCGCTGAGTTGCCAATGAACGTGCAGTTGGTCAGCGTTGACTTGCTTTGCACGTTTAACATCCCGCCTCCCATGTTTTGAGCAGCCTCATCCGGCCCATTGGCATTGCCGGCAGTAATGGTGAAGCCATCCAGCACGGCCGTTTCGCCTGTCCCACTGTCGGTTACCACGTGAAAGCTGTTCTCACCATTGTTGGCAAAATCAGGGCCGTCGTTGCCATTTAGATCGCCGCTGAGAATGGTTTCATAAAGTCCAATATACCGGGCATCGGGGTCTGATTCTCCATAGCCGGCGTAGCCGCCCTTGATAACCACACCAGTTTTAAGTTGGAACGTAGCCGCTCGGTCGCCGCTGCCGTCCGGATGGACAGTGTCCTCATCGGGTTTGTAAACGCCTTCGGCCACACGAATCTCGTCGACCAACCACTCTACGCTCAGAGCATCCTGCAGATGGTTGTAAGCATCATCCCAGCTTGAGCCATTATTTGCACCGGCTGCATCGACGTCGATGAAAATCACGGCGGGGCTTTCGTAGGCTCCCATATCCACGGCGGGGCCACGAATGCGCGGGTTGCCATCAAGGTCAGTGGTAACTCCGGCTGGCACAGCTGTGTTGTCACCTGCATCAATGCAAGGCGAATTTGGCAACAAATGAAAATCATTGCTGTCTGGGTTCGCGAAGCACGGATCGACATCAATATTGCCGTCTCCCCAATCCACAGAACAACTGCCATGGAGATATATATCTGGTTGACCACCATCAATAGCAGAATAACTAATGGATGCACTACTCTCATCTAGATATACTTGCTGGCCAAATACAGCACTATTGCCATAAAGTATACAGTTTCTCAAGGTTAAATTGCTATGGTAAGATGTAAAGTCGCTACAATAGAATACACCGCCCTGGTCAGCCGAGTTTCCGCTGAAGGTGCAGTTGGTTATCGTCGGTTTGCTTCCCAATAAGATACACATCACGCCACCAAGGCGTTTGGCTGAATTGCCATTGAATACACAATTGATAATTTGCGGATAACTGAAAGTGCTCATACATATCCCACCACCAGAGTCTGCCGCTGAGTTGCCGCTAAACGTACAGTTAGCAACCATTATGTAGTTTACATGGCTGTTAAACATACCTCCTCCCGTGTTACTTCTGTTACCTTTGAAGATGCACTTGTTTACAATTAGACCAAATGGTTCAAAGTTGTACATCCCGCCACCAACTAAACCGGCGTAGTTGTCGCTGAATGTGCAGTTCATTATTATCGGAGGACCTAATTGATTGTAGATTCCACCACCCCTTTCCTTCGCTGAATTTTTTTTGAAGGTACAGTTTGTTACTGCCGAACTGCTTCCCCTGTTGTACACTCCGCCACCACCCTCAGCCGAGTTTCCACTTAAGAAGCAGTTGGTTATTGTTGGTTTTCCACCTATGTTGAATATCCCGCCGCCTTTGTCTCTGTCGCCGTAAATCCCGTTTGCATTGCCACTGATGATGGTAAATCCATCAAGCACAGCTGTTTCATCAGTTCCGTTGCCAGTTACAACGTGATAGCTGTTCTCGGCTCTGGTAGGCTCGGTCAGAAGGTCACAAGGGTCGTTTACATCAACATCATTTCCATCGAGGTCGCCGCTGAGAATAGCTTCGTATGTTTTAATATCCCGCTCATTGGGGTCAGGTTGGCCAAAACCAGCATAGCCACCCTTGATAGTCATATAATTTTTGAGCAGGAACGTGGCGTCCCTCTCACCACTGCCATCTGGATGGGCCAAATCCCTATCAGGCTTATAAATACCCTCGGCCACTCGAATCTCGGCGCCACCTGGGGCAGTATCGAGAGCATCTTGCAAGAAATTATAAGCATTTTCCCATGATGAGCCGTCATTTAGACCATTAGCATCTGCATCGACGTAAATGGTGTTATCGGCGGGCTGGTCGTCATTTCTCCTCAGGTAAAGAGTATCTTTTACAAAACAACCCATTTCATCCTCACCGCAGCGAAGCGTCCAATCGTACCAGAACATTGGCGGTCCCCAGGAGTTATCGGCACACCATGCGGTATTGCCGATTCCATGCAGTTCAAGAAAGTCCATCAGTGGTTGACCGTATTCAGTAATCGTTCCATTAAGTAGCGTACTAGACCCCATACTCATACTAAATCCCCATTCGGTCATCATAACCGGGTGGACAGCGGCACAGTTCGCAATCGCATCTACGTTTATTTGCCAAACTCCACCATACCAGTGAGCAGGGTATAAATGAGCGATATAAACGATATTATCCCCGACAACAGGGTCATTGACCTGCGGTTGCAGGATTTGACACCACCGTGGCCCACCAACAAGGATAAGATTGTTAGGTGCATGAGAGCGTACGATATCTATCCATGTTTGCATATTGGGTTTAACAGCAGACCAGCTGGAATCCATTGGCTCATTGAAAAGCTCAAAAAGGACGTGGCTGTCGCCAGCAAACTTCGGCGCTATATAGTCCCAGAACTGGCTTGTCGACGTAACGTGGTCGCCGGTATTGGCGATATAATGCCAGTCAATGATTACATAAAGGCCCTTCGAGGCACAGTAATCGACAACCGGCCGCAGAAGATTGTTGTAGTAATCATCAGGGTTGTCATCAAAAAACCAGGGACTATAAAAATCTGGCTGGTCAGACGGATAAACGGCAAGCCGGACGACCCTTGTATACCAGCCGGGTGAGGACCCCTGAGTATCAGTTTCGTCCGTCAGTCGGTCAATCATAGTGGTAACACCATCGCGCCATAATTCAATATGTCCTAAATCAACCAGAGCGGCACCCCTAAGGACAACTTCATTGCCGGAGGGATCTTTGATTTTATTGCCGTCTACGTGTAGCCAGGGAGTGGCGCCATAAATCGGCGTGATTGAATAGAGAAACATGCACATAATAACAACTTTAATAGACCTGGTTTGAATAATCCCTGCACTTCGTCTTGTACACGCTCTCATATCTGTCTTCGACTTCATCATTTTCCCTTTCTCTTTTTGCCACCAGTGCGCTAAAACATGAAGTAGAATTAAGAATTTAGAATGTAGGATTCTAATGTCTGTATTCTGTTTTTTTACCCTGTCTTCTTTTTCTCTGTAAAATCATCCCCCCTAAGCCAAGTAAAAGTAGCGTTGTCGGTTCCGGTACTGTGTAGCCGAAGTCAATTGTCTCAAAAGTCACAGGGTCGATGATTTCATAAAACTGCGGGCCCAGCTGACCCACACCGAGCCAATTGAAACTAACCGCAAATCCGTTGACTGTCTGACCGGTACCAATGCCCGTATCCAAAGTTAGTGCATCATAGTATCCATCATCTGCCAATACCGGCTCCGGCTGAACAACAAGCTCATTCCAACCACTTTTTGGGATTTCAACAGCGATGGTTTCATAAAGGCCATAATCAAACCAGATGGTAAACTCCTCAATTGCAGGCGTCAAGCTGATATTGGTTACCTCGTAGTTATACAGCCATCTGCCTGAGCCAAGGTCGGTTGCCTCATATCTGATTTGTGTTATTGGCACGGCAAAAGCAGCAGCCGCGAAGAAAAATGCGAAGACCACCCCCATAAGAATTTCCTTTTTCATCACTAACTCCTCTTTTTAGACACGGATTTATCCGCCAAACAAAATAGCAGATAAACACTGTTTATCAAAGATATTGCATCTGGGAAACCTCCGTATCTCTGCACATTTCCGCCGTCATGGCGTCAGTATGAGAGTATACATTATAGGGCGTGATTTGTCAAGAAAGTTCCGGTTTTTCGCAAAATGCGCGAAAAAGGGAAGTTAAGGGTTGAAAAATCACCGAAAACAGCGAAGTAAACGGGTTATTTTTTGGGAGGTTCAAAGATTCTGACGGTGTTTTTGCCAGCTTGCTTGGCAGAATAAAGTGCCTGGTCGGAACGGCTTGTAATGTCTTCAGGGTTGGTATCAGCGTCATATTGGCCAACGCCCACACTAATAGATAACGGCATCTGCTCTTTTCTCCAAGTTGCTGGTGTCAGCGAGACGGCTTCAACCATACGCTGGGCAGCAATAGTGGCGTCTGTAAGCGAAGTATTAGGCAATATGACGGCAAACTCATCACCTCCATAGCGTGCTGCTGTGTCGATTTGCCGAATGCATTGCTTTATCCTTCTGCTAATTTCCTTAATGACCTTATCGCCGGCCCGGTGGCCATGGGTATCATTTATCTTTTTGAGGTTGTCAACATCAACCATAATCAGGGAGACTTGCCCGCCATATCGGCGAGACCTGTTCAGCTCTTTTTCCAAGATTTCGTAAAACGTTTTGTGGTTCACAAGGCCGGTTAAGCCATCTGTTGTGGCCTGCCGTTGTATCTTCTCAAATAACTTTATGTTGCCAATTGACGCACCAACCAACTGGCTAATCAACTCTATCAGCGCAATATCTTCGCAGTTAAATTGATTACGGCCTATCTTGTCCGCCAGATTAAGTACACCAACTACCCTGTCCTGGCAAATGAGAGGAACAATAGCGCAGTTGTTGGTCTTATAGTTTTCAGCAAAGGCGCGTTGTGATTTTCTAATGATTGGCTTTTTATGGGCGTCAATATCTTCTACCAATATAAGCTCTTTGCTTGTTACAGCCATGACCATAAGTGAAGGTGGGTTTTGGTTCAGTGAAACTATTTTGTTTATAAGAAATGGGTGGTTGTGTTTATACAGGTGTAAAATACCATTTGTTTCATCGAGTATATACAGTGAAGCAAACCTTACAGAAACCAAATTGGCTATGCTTTTGATGCAGACATCAGCTATCCGGTCTAAATCAAGGCAGTTTATCTGCCGAGCCAATGGAGTAACCTCCTGAAGGAGTGATATGCTCCCATTGGAAGTCCTGATAGAATTATCGGAACTTTTTTTGCTTTGGTGCATAGTTTAGAGCAATACGGCTTTGATTATTTGTCCAGTTTCCAGTTAATAATGCAGCTTAGCTTACCCTTGTATCGGTTATTTGGGGGGGGTCGTTTGGCAAAACACATTGTCTAAAGGCCAAAAATGAGCTGGGAGGCTTGTATAAAGGGCTTAGACAAGAGTTTTTGGCAGAAAGACGTCGAAAACCTCAGGGAAAATCGTAGATTCTCGATTTTATCTTCTAAGTTGGGGAGGGAACTTTTCCTCATATGAAAAAATAACGCAAATTTTTTAAAAAAATCCAGAAAAAGTGTTGACAGACATAAAAATGTATTTTACATTTTATAAAATGTAAAATATAATTCATTAAGGATAATTGTGGTTTTTAGCCAATGGACGGTTTGAGATACATTTGTTGCTTAAAAGAGTTTGTTCATAGAGGGCTTTTAACAATGAAGACAGAAGTAGAAAATCGCTCGTTGCAAATACCTGCCAAGCTCTATCGAATTGGTGAGCTGGTTACTTATACCCCCTTTTCGCGACAAACGATTCATAACTACACGATAATGGGACTCATTCGCGAGGCAAAGTGGACTGATGGTGGACATAGACTTTACGATGAATCGGTGTTTAAAAGATTATCCCAAATCATTCAGCTTAAAAAAACAAAAAGTCTTTCGGAAATAAGGCAGATTTTAGCCCAAGAAGAGGATTCCGATTCTTCGTAAAAAGGCGAAAGAATAAACCGACTTAACCGTTTTCGTTCTATTTTTAACCGGCTGAAAAAAGGGAAGCAATGAAAAGGTCAAGGATGAGAAACATAACGTTGCTTTTCACAAGTTATCTTTGTTGTTTTTTCCCTACCTTTAATCCTGGGGAGAAGCTTTTTACTAACTTTTTTGGTCATATCCTTTATACCGAGAATTTTATATGAACTATACATCACTAATAACAGATAACGTTACAGAATTGCTGTTCAAGATAATCGAGTTCACACAGACTCGCCAAAAAATCCTTATACAAAACATATACAACATCTACAACCTTGGTTTTGTACCTAAAGATTTTTTGGTAGATGAGTTCTCCGACCTGCTCAACGATGCGGTAGACGAGCATGTCCAGAACCGGCGGCTTGTACTAAGGGACACTGAAAATATCAAATTTGGTTTTGGCGGCGCTATCGAAGTAAAACCGGTGATTGACACGTATGCTGAAGAGCTTCTTGAAGAAAATCAGGATGAATACATCAAACTGCAAATAAACAAGCTTTTGGAAAATTCGCTCAACCAGAGGATAGCAGCAGAATTGCTCCGGCGAAGACAAAGGGCTATTTCAAGTTATTACTAACAGTTGATTATTGATTATTGAGTTGAAGAAATAACAGATGGCAAACGAAGCTATTTACCTACGACAGATGATGGAAAACCATAAGGGGCCGGCAAAGGTTTTGGCAATAACCAGCGGAAAAGGAGGAGTCGGTAAGACCAATATAGCGGCAAATCTTGCAATATGTCTGGCTGCATCGCGGAAAAAAGTATTGCTTA
>CAZZHL010000085.1:5825-8654 GCA_964653945.1 uncultured Pirellulales bacterium | reverse complement strand
TTTTTTCCTCGCACATTGAGCCATTGCTTCAGCGACCTGCTCGCTAACGGCTCCGTATTTTTCAATCAAATCGGATGGTATGCCAAGTTCCGTGGTTTTAGCTGTATTGCTGTAAGTAACCCAGCCGTATGTGAAATACCTGCTTGCTCCCGGGATATCGGTCAGCAGCTTCGCCAGCGTCCCGCCCGTACAGGATTCGGCTACAGCAAGCGTTTTTTTCTGCTGGGCTAATTTTTCGCCGACAACTTCAGCTATAGTTTGTTCGCCTGTGCCGTAGATGAGTTCTCCGAGTTTGTCCCGCAGCGATTTTTCGTCCTTTTCAGCCATCTGTTGGGCCTTTTGCTGTTTATCGGCCGAAGCAATGAGTGTCAGTGTAATTACACCACAGTGTGCGGTACAATTTATAAGAGGATTTCTGCTTCGCTGCATTATAGGACCGAGTAATTCTGCGATGTTCGATTCGCCTGCCCCGAAGCATCTTAGTTTTCTTATTACTATTGTTTGACCGGTAGCAATTTTTTTTAGCTCCGGCAGAACGGATTCTTCAAACATCTGCTTCATCTCCGATGGTACACCGGGTAGAGCGATTAGGAGCTTGCCCGCCGGACGTAAGGCGGGTTTATCATTGATTTCGGCCATAATTCCCGGTGCTGTTCCGAGATTGTTTGAAAGGGCTTTTGCACCTGCCGGTATATATGCCTGGACCTTATTTTTTTCAGGCATTTGGCGTTCTCGGCTGGCAAAAAAATCCTGTATTTTTTGCAGAAGCTCATCTTGCAGTTGCAATTCTTTATTTAAGAACTTTGCTATCGCTTGGCGGGTCAAATCGTCATCGGTTGGGCCGAGTCCGCCGGTTGCAAGAATTATATCAGCGTCATCGGCTGCCAGATTAAACGCCCGTGCAATTGAATCTATCTCATCTGCGATAGTATAAGAGCTGACAACAGGTATGCTGATTGAGAGTAATTTTTCACCTAAGTATGTAGCATTAGTGCTTGGTGTTTGACCTGTAAGAAGCTCATTGCCGATGCTTATTATGCTTGCCTTTTTCATTTTAGATTTCGATTAATGCCTTAACTACACCATCACGATATTCTGCGACCAAACAGAAGGCATCCTGAGTTTGTTCAAGCGTGAACCTGTGCGTTATCATAAAGTCAACGTTGACTTTTCCGGAAGCGATTAAATCCATGGCCTTTTGCACGCATTTGTTTTGTCTTCTGATATTTATAATGGTGATTTCTTTTCTTCGTATTTTGTCAATAGCCAAAGAGATTCTTTCAAAGCGTGGGATGCCGATAAGGATTAACTTTCCGCCGGGCCTGAGCAGCTCAACGCACTGGTCGATTGTTTCCTGCTGACCTGCGCATTCGAATGCGACGTCCACTCCATCAGGTTGTTTATTGAGGATTTCTTTGACGATGTTTTGCTTGTCAGGATTTCCAACCCAGGTTGCGCCGGCTTTTTTAGCTGCCTTGATGCGCTCTTCGATTTTTTCAGTCATATAGCAGGCGTTTACCCCGTTAGAAAGAAAGCTTTGTCCTTCGGATTGAAGGCGGGATTTAGAGCCCTGCTCGAGCTTTCTAACGGGGTTTACATGTTTAGCTTTTGCGCTGACGAAGGTGCATAAACCGATTGGGCCTGCACCAAGGATTGCGATATTGGCGTTCTCCGATAACTTTGCTTGTTTAACGGAATATGCACCGATAGACAATGGCTCGCACAGAGCGGCTTGCTCGAGAGTAATGGCCCCGTTGGTCGGATAGCAGCATTCTTCGGGCATCACGATATATTCGCACAGGCAGCCTTCTGCCTGGCCGGGTGTTCCGAGAAAGCCAAGATTATAGCAGGTATTTTCTCTGCCCAATTTGCATTGAGCGCAATTATGGCACGATATTGCAGGGTCAACAGCTACAGCGTCGCCGACTTTGACTCGTGTCACTGAGCTGCCGACAGCTTTGACCGTAGCGGAGCACTCATGCCCTGTGATATAAGGGTACTTAACAATTTGTGAGCCGATTCTGCCGGTCTCATAGTAATGTACATCGGAGCCGCAAACGCCCACCATTTCGATTTTCAGTAGGACGTCGGTATCTTTTTGAATGCTCGGCTCCGGCACGTCCCTTAATTCCATTTGTTTTATGCCGGTTAGTACAACTGCTTTCATAAGCTATTCCAGGAGTGGTTAAATGGTAATTGGTAAATGGAAAACTGGTAATTTGAAGTTAGTCAGTTACCGATCACCAATTACCGATTACCCATATTATTTAATACTATTGCTTTAATGGTACAAGTTTTATCTCGAAGATTTTGGGCCAAAGTTTTCCGGTAACGAATAATCGGTCGTTGGCGGCATCATAGGCGATTCCGTTAAGAACGTCGATAGGTTGGCTCGCACCCATCAGACTTGCAAGCCCACCCATGTGTATCCAGCCGACGACTTGGCCCGTCATAGGGTCGATTCGTACGATGCGTTCCGTTGGCCAGATATTTGCGTATATTTTACCTTTGACATATTCCAACTCGTTGAGCCCCTCTACGGCGGTGTTTTCATCGCGTACCTCGATACTGCCGAGCACCTCGAATGTGTCAGGGCTTAGAAAGTACAATGTAGCTGTCCCATCGCTCATTATCAGCCGGTTTCCATCATGTGTAATACCCCAGCCCTCGGCCAGACCTCGGCGGCCAGACGGGTCAGTTGGGTAATTGAATTTTCGCAATAGTTCGAAAGTGTATTTGTTGTAAACAAAACCTACGTTTTGCTCAAAGGTTAGCTGAATGATTTTGTCCCGGTAAATAGTGATACCTTCGCCGAAGAATTCGGCCGGC
>CAZZHL010000085.1:0-5815 GCA_964653945.1 uncultured Pirellulales bacterium | reverse complement strand
CCGGCAGTTCGTGCATTTGCAGGATATTGCCCGTTTCTAATTCGACTTTGCGCAATGTCGAACGTCCGTAGAGTCCTGTTCCTTCGTATAAAAAGCCGTCATCGAAAGCCAGCCCCTGTGTGAAGGCTTGTTGGTCGTGGGCGAAGGCATTGATGACTTTATAAGTGTGAACCCTGCAGGTTTCCGAGCTTTTACAATCCAGGCAGAGCAAAACAAAAACCACTGTTGATATAGCTATAAATCTTGGAAGCAATAGTTTTAAGAATCGATTCACGAATATTGCCTTAGAGTATTACCAACCTAAACATTAAATCTGAAGTTAATAATGTCACCATCCTGGACGATATAGTCTTTTCCTTCGAGCCGGATTTTGCCGGCGGCCTTTAAGGCCTTTTCGCTGCCAAGCTCTTTTAGTTCATTGAAGCTGAAAGTTTCCGCTCTGATAAATCCGCGTTTGATATCAGTATGCACCTTGCCGGCTGCATCGAGAGCCGAGGTACCTTTTGTTATCGGCCAGGCCCGCAGCTCATTCGAGACGACAGTCAGAAAGCTGATTAGCCCCAGCGCCGAGTAGCAGCTATTGACGAATTTGTTCGCCGCCGATTCGGTGATGCCCAAATCCGCCATAAATTCAACTCTGCTTTTGTCATCTAACTGCGACAGCTCATATTGTAGCTTGGCACAGATTGTTATAACCCGCTTCGCCGGAGCGTCAGCGAGGCGAGCCGGCACGGAGGAATCGAGGTGTTCCGAGAAATCGAATTTTTCGTTCAATTTGTCCTCGCCCGTATTTATAGCGACAGCCATCGGCTTTAAGGTCAAAAATCCGAGCGATTTAATCATTTCAAGCTGCTCATCTGTTTCAATAGCTGTGCTGATTGGCTTTTCTGATTCTATCGCTTCCTGCAGTTTCTTTTGCAGTTCCAACTCCGCCTTATCGTGCACATGGTTTTTGGTTGGTTTATGGAGCTGCTTTTCGAGCCGTTCGATACGGGTTGTTACAAGTTCCAAATCAGAAAGTAGTAATTCTGTTTGTAATTCGGTTAAATCTCTGACGGTATCGATGCTGCCTCGGTAGGGTGGCACTGCCGGATTTTCAAAGGCCCGCACGACCAGGACGAACATATCGATGGTTCTTATCTGGTTAATCAGCCGTCTTGCAGCGGCCCGGCCATGCTCATCGGCAAAGTTAAAGCCGGGCAAATCGAGGCAGTCTATTGTTGCATGGGTCGTTTTTTTGGGCTTGTAATGTCCGGTCAGCCAGTCGAGCCGCTCATCCGGCACGGGCACAATGGCTTCTTCGATTGCAGTTGAGCCGGGCGGCGGGATTGCTTTGCCGCTTAGCCCGGTAAATATCGTGCTCTTGCCCGATTGCAATAAGCCAAGAAGTGCAACCTTCATCTTGCCCCTTTTTACTTTTTGCCACAGATTTCACTGATTTATATTTTTTAACTTTTGTCCAACCTGTGTTAATCTGTGGCTTTTCACTTTTCATAAACGCTATTTCCATAACAGTCGTATGCCACGACGGCTGGAAAATCAACGACCTCTAATTTTCTTATCGCTTCGGCTCCTAAATCTTCGTAGGCGATTACTTCCGCTTTTGTAATGTGCTTACTAAGCAGTGCCCCTGCTCCGCCGATAGTGGAAAGATGGACGGCCGAGTATTTTTTCAGTGCTTCTCTAACCTCGTTACTGCGATAACCTTTTCCGAGCATTGCTTTCAGTCCGTCGGCTAATAGTTTTGGGCTAAATGCGTCCATTCTCGATGAAGTAGTTGGTCCTGCTGCGCCGATTACTTTGCCGGGTCGTGCGGGTGTTGGGCCGACGAAATATATAATCGCCCCTTCGAGCTTAAACGGCAGCTTTTGTCCTGCATTTATTGCCTCACACAATCTCTTATGGGCCATATCCCGTGCGGTATAGATAGTGCCGGATATAAGCACCTCATCGCCCGCTTTTAGCGACCGCACATCTTTATCCGTCAACGGCGCCTGTAATTTCTTTATTTCACTCATTTGTTCCTTATTTAGCCCCGAAGCCTGCTTCGGGGGTTTCGGTTAGCCCCCAACTTTATGTTGGGGGTTCTCTTTTACGCGGCAATCTCTAATTCTCTTTTTCTCTAATTTTACCGAAGGTCTTGCGAAATGCAAATCACAAATCTCAAACCTGTGGTGAGCCTGTCGAACCATTGAAAAGATTAAAAAAAAGGCTTGTGCTGCCTCCTGCTCGGATACTGTTTATTTACTGCGTCCCTTACGGGACTGCGTAACACTGTACGTTTCCTCGTTGCGGCCTCCGGCAGCAACAGCAACTAGGGCCTATCGGCAGCATCGTAATCAATCTTTGTCTAAGGGATCAATCAAAAGCGCATATACTTGAACACCCCAAACGGCTAATTTGAATTTTTTTTTACCCCGACAGACTTTGCAGAAATTCTTCGTTGGTCGGATATTTTTTCAACAGCTTCTCCAGCGATTCCATCACCTCTCCGGGTTTATAACTCGGCAGCACCCGCCTCATCATAGCAAGCTTCCTCATTTCCTCCTCGCCATATAAACTTTCTTCCTTTCGCGTCCCGCTCGCAGCCAGATTTATCGCTGGAAATATCCTCTTCTCCGCAAGCGAACGGTCAAGTACTATCTCGCTGTTGCCCGTCCCCTTAAATTCCTCATAAATCAACTGGTCCATCCGCGAGCCGGTATCGACCAGTATGGTTGCAATAATCGTAACCGACCCGCCGTTCTCGATATTCCGTGCCATCCCGAAAAACCTTCGTGGTATCTCCAGTGCCCCGACCTCCACTCCGCCCGACATAACCCTTCCCGTTCCCGACCCCCTGCGGTTAAACGACCTGCCCATCCGCGTCAGACTATCCACAAGAATCACCACATCTCTGCCGCATTCGAGTTCAATTCTGATATTGGCAAGCATCAACTCCGCAAGTGCGATATGCTCCTCGATACTTCCGTCGATAGTGCTTGCAAGAACCTCTGCCCCATTTACCTTCCGCCGAAAACTCGTCACCTCTTCAGGCCTCTCGTCGATTAATAACACGATCACGTGCGTCTTGGGGTCATCATAAATAATGGCATCTGCTATTTGCCCAAGCAGCACCGTCTTGCCTGCCTTTGGAGGCGATATTATCAATCCCCGCGTTCCTTTTCCTATCGGCGCCACAAGGTCGATTATCCGCATACTCCGCTCCCCGCATGTCGCCAGCTTAAACCGCTTGTTAGGATTCACAGCGACAAGGTCATTATAAGGCTTGCGTTTTTGAAACTCTTCCGGCTTTAATCCACATACCGAGTCCACTGCCGACAATTCTTTCCTGCCCTTGACCACATCAAATGGACCAGCCGTTACAGCCCCTTCGGCAAGTTTATACTGCCGTATCAGCCGTGCAGGCACAATCACATCGCTGGGACTTGACCGCAGCGACCTTTCAGCACTGAGCAAACGTCCCGTTCCATTTTTATCAAGCTTTAAAATTCCACTGGCAATATCCGGCATTTGTATCAATTCTCCAAAAAGTTAAATCGTTTTTTAGGGAGGATTAGAAAAACACATTTACTGTATTATACAGCATCCTATATGATTTGCCAAATAACACTAAAGGCACCCAACCGAAATCTTTGCCTGTCCTGAGCCTGTCGAAGGGCTTGTGCTGCCTCTTGTTCGGAGACTGTTTTACTCGTATGCCTGCGGCATACTTACTGTATGTCCCTCATCGCGGCCTCTGGCAGCTTGCCCTGTGGGCACTGCGCTGAAGGGTGGTTAGCCCTGCTGCTTGCGGCAGGGGAATCATTTCTTGCTTTATAACCTCAAATTTGTTATAATCCATTAAGTTACTTTGAGGAAAACATCCGCGAAAAAAAATAGAGGAAGTGTTGTATGGCTCTGCCACGGGTATTATTATGTTAGCTTGCAAGACTACAGGAAGTGTTCATGAGTAAGTCAAACAGTCACTCAGAACGAACCAAACAGGTTTTTCTCAGTTACGCGATGGGTGATAGGCTGGTCGCACGTCGACTTGCTGAAGGGCTCCGGGCTGCCGGTCTGAGAGTTTGGTTTGACGAATGGGAACTTGCAGTTGGTGATTCCATTGTCCCGCGAATTGAACAAGCTGTAGCGACCAGCGATCTACTCTTGGTCCTCCTGTCACCGAGATCCGTTGAATCGAAATGGGTCCAGATGGAGCTTAGTTCGTTTTTGGCTCGCGAGTTGAAGGATAGAGCAATAACTTTAATACCAGCTCTTATAGAAGACTGTGAAATACCCCCTGTTCTTGCTGATCGACAATACTTAGACTTGCGTAAGGATTTTGACAAAGGGTTGGAGCGGCTCATTAGTCAGCTCCGAGCCGTTCCTGACATTGATTTCTCTAAACTTGATGGGCGCAGCTTTGAAAAGCTTGTTGGCGACCTTCTCCTAGAACTGGGCTTTTCAATTCAGAAAACACCGCTTACCAGAGAGAGTGGATTCGATTTCATTGTGTCCTTTCCGTCTCGCGATCCTTTCGGCGCTAAGCGGCAAGAGGTTTGGTTCGTGGAAGTCAAACTCTATCATGATCAACGAGTCAGTGTTTCGGCTCTCCGACAGATGCTTGGCTATCTGATGACATCACCGCAGGTGGACAAAGGACTTGTCGTAACGAACAGTCGTCTTACATCAGTAGCCCGCGATTTTTTGTCTGAAGTCAGTGTGAGATCGGGGCTTGAACTGCGCGTAATCGACGGAACTGAGTTGACAAACTTGCTATCCCAGCATCCAAGTCTGGTTGAGAAATACTTTGGACGGAGTACAAAGCGATGAGCAAGTCCCAAGAGCTCCGTCAACGAATCAAAGGTTGCCCAGTGGGACACAGTGGGTGGCACGAATTTGAGGAAGCTTGCATCGATGCGCTCCGCTTCCTCTTTATACCACCCCTTACTGAACCCATCATTCAACCAAGGACATTTTCTGGTATCGACAGAAGGGACGCAGTATTCCCAAACAGGAATCTGGATGCCTCCAACAATTGGGGGCACTTATATAGGGAACTTGATGCAAGGATGGTACTCTTCGAGTTCAAGAATTACGATAAGGAAGAAATCGGCAAAGACGAGACGAACCAGACGCGAAACTATCTTACTAAGCCAATGGGCCGGCTTGCGATCATGTGCTGTAATCAACTGCCCAACCGTGCCGCCCATATCAAACGGAACAGCATCTTCAGCGAGGAAGGAAAGGTCATTCTTTTTCTAACGAAAGAGCATCTGATTGAGATGCTGTTTATCAAAGAAAGAGGGGAAGACCCATCCGATTTGATCATGGATATGGTAGAACGGTTCTATCTTCAGCATGAGTAGTTGTTGTTGAAAATCGCAAGTTAACAACCGCTTTAAGCCAACGCCGTAAAACGCAGCTGAAGCTTAGCGTCCGACTGAAGGGCGACGCAATATTGTATGAAAAGATGGCAGCGTAAATCTGCCGCAGGCGGATAAAATCAGTGTTTAACCCGTGCCATAGGTACCCATGTCTAATTTCACACTATCAAGCTGCCGAATTGATAAACGATAAATGTGAGCGTGTAGGCCAGTGCAGTCAGGCCGAGGAATTGAAAGAACGCCCAGGCCCAGGAATTGGTTTCCTGCCTTGTCATAACGACCGTTGCCACGCAGGGCGTGCTAATCAGGCAGAACAGCATTATACAAAAACCAGTCAAAGGCGTATAGTTCGCCTGCAATTTTTCCCGCAAAGTAGGAGCCACAGATTTCCCGGATTTATCTGTGGTTTCATTAACTGCGTACACTATGGCCAATTGAGATACAAA
>CAZZHL010000084.1:0-8670 GCA_964653945.1 uncultured Pirellulales bacterium | reverse complement strand
ATGGAGGCGAACTATTTATAGCGCAAGTACTTACATTACTTGGCGCAAAATGTTGATAAAGCTGGGGGCTAATTATGATTTTTTTGCCAAACGGACGGCGGACAAGCCCAAAGCCAAACCCCCTATGATTAAGACAGCAGCAAGCCACAACCAAAACATAAACGGCTTTACTTTCGCAGTTATAATCACGCTGCCGGCGCCGCTAACACGGTCAAATGAGACATAAATATCTTCGAGCAATCCCATATGAACGTCCACTTCGGCAGATCTGCGGCCATCCGGATAAAAACATCGATGCGGCCAAAGCTCCGCCTGCAGATTCTCCCTTGTTACAATAACTTCCGGCCCTTCTTTAATTATGCCAGCGAAAGACCGCCGCTTAAATGATTCGTAGAAAACTTCATACTCACCAAGCCCAATGCTTCTTTTTTCATTTAATACCGTTTGAATACTTAGTCTGTCCGAAGAAAAGCTGGCAGCGACGATGAAAAGTAACAGCCCCAGATGAGCAATCCCACTTGCGACTTGATTGGTCCGCTTTAAGTTAATCGCTAACTTTATCAAAACAGCAATAAAGCCAAAGGCACATACCCCACAAGTCAGCGTCAGCAAAAATGGTACTCGGCCAGACTTAAGAATAAGTCCAAAACACAACAAGCCGGTTGCGCAGCATCCTAATAGCTGAAGTATAAAACCGCGGCGTTCCTGCAAATCAATCAGCGTAGCAAAGCCGACCAGAAAAGCCAAAATAATCGCTGCTATCAAAACTATGCGGTTATAAAACAGCGGTGGCAGTGCACCAACTGAATCCAAGTTTGTAACAGCCTGCCAAATTACAGGCCAAAATGTAGCAACTCCAATAACCGCAGCCGTGAAAACAAAGACAACATCAGCCCAAAAAAGAGCCTCCCTTTTATCTAAACGAAATCCACTGGTCTGTAACAGACCAATCGAGCCTCTTTTCACTGTGCAAATAATGCAAATCAGCCAAAGCAAAAAACAGCACCCGATAAACACCGATAAAGCTAAAGGGGAAACGGTCCCAGTAAAAGAATACAAAGATATTAAAATGCCGCTTCTTGTGATAAAAGCTATAAACAGACACAAAATAAATGGCAGAGGTGCAAGCGTGATAGTCCAGAACCTGAATTTGTCTGCGATGCGGACGCCAATTAGACTATGCAGAGCTGCAAGGCCCACGAACCAGAGCAAAAGTAAGACATTTTCCACAGGGTCCCATGCCCAAAAACTGCCCCCGCCGAGCTTAATATAAGACCACCTCGCACCGGCAACGATACCTGCACTCAAAAAGCAAATACCAACCAACAACCATGGCTTCAGCTGACAGTAAATCTCAGAGTCCTTCGCTCTACCAGCGAAAACGGCAGATATAATAACCACAAAAGGAATCAAGAATGCTGAATAGCCTATAAACAATAATGGCTGACGGATAAATATCCAGAAATTTCGCAATAAAGGATTGAGCCCAATACCGCCACCAACTGTCGCCTGGCCAGATGCAAAGGGCTTTGCAAAAAATATTAAAAGCGCGGTAAATGTCAGGCAAACGCCGGCCCCAATAGATAACGCAATAGCAGTAAACTTCAAATTGCCAGCTGCTAAGTGCTTATTAGCATCTGCCATCAGCCACAGGCCAAAGAATATGAATACGCCCACCGACCATAATAAAAATGAGCCAGTGGAGCCGGCCCAAAGTGCACTCAGCTTATAGTATATCGGCAGTTCTATAGAGCTATACTGCCGGACAATATCAATCGAAAAGGCATCTATGAGAAAGGCACCTATAAGCAAAACCAACACAACTACAGAAAGCCCCGCAGCACTTAACATCGCCCCTCTGGCCCAGCCGATGGCTGTCTTAGCTGCTGCAGCCTTTAACTTCAAAGCGAGCAGAGCAAACACAACTGCAAAACCACAAAGGGAAAAAATGACAGCTAAAAGAACCTGACCTAATACACTCATCCATGTAAACAATATAATCTCCCTAACAATTTAAAATAAATCCTCATGATTTACTCTGCGGGATAATTATACTACGAATTTTAAATAAAAAGTAGAAAAATATTAATGATTTAGCTCATATAGCCTGACATAACCTAAAAGTCTCGATAAGAGACTACTTTGAGAAAAGCACAGACTCGGTTAGAGATAACCTATCCTTCATACATAGCCAACAAGGCCCGCAACAAATAAGCCTTTCTGACTTTCTATCCAAAATCTATAAAGCTCGAAGAAACTCGACCAGGTCCTTTTTCTCCTGCTCAGTAAGTTTTGTTACGAGTATCAAATTGAAAAACTCGGCCGTATCCTCCAATGTGAGCAGTCTTCCATCGTGCAGATACGGTGGAGAGTCCTTTATGCCCCTCAATGGGAAATTTTTAATCGGGCCATCGGCAGCAGCGTACCTTCCATTTATCATTTGCGGTTTATAGAAGCGCTCAGTTTTGAGATTATGCATAAGATTATCCGTGTAGTAAGGGGTCGTATGGCAAACGCCGCATTTGCCTTTGCCAAAAAATACATCCTGGCCACTAAGTTCCGCCT
This sequence comes from uncultured Pirellulales bacterium, assembly GCA_964653945.1. Taxonomy (GTDB): domain Bacteria; phylum Planctomycetota; class Phycisphaerae; order Sedimentisphaerales; family Anaerobacaceae; genus CAZBWE01. The sequence goes on along the minus strand of CAZZHL010000084.1, from coordinate 6,105 downwards.
TGGTAGCTTTACTCGGGTCGAGCTTTCCATAGATATCCAGTTTCGGGGCGGGCGGGAAATCCAGAAGCGCCTGGAGCTCAGCCATAAAGTGCACCTGACTCGCCCGTTCAAGTATATTGACGCCTTTTTTGGTTGCGATAACGGGGTCGCCATCGAAATAAGCAGCCCGCTGTTCAAACTCGGTGAAGTCTTCCACGGATTTCAGAGCACGTTGTGAACCAAAAAGCCGCTGAATGTTCACACCCCGCAGTGGCGGGGTATCGAGTCGGTGGCGAAACTTCTGCGGCCGAATATCACCTACCAAATGTGTCGGGGCTGCTGTATGTCCGTTGGAATGGCAGTCGAAGCAGGTCACACCTCTGTGAGGCTTCTCACTTCGGCGGTCTTCAGTCTGGTTGAACTGCTGCTGTGGAAATGGAGTGACTAAGAGGCGCAGTCCTTCAAGCTGCTTGGGATTAAGTATTCCATTAAAAAGGTCATAGTAATTGTTGATGGTTACTACTTTCCCCTGTGAGACATCCCCAAGGTCAGAACGAGTGGTCAGATAAATGGCAGCAGGAAATTCAGGAAGAAAATGCTCAGGCAGGTCAAAGTCAAGGTCAAAACGAGTCAAGTCTCTGCCTTCCTGCTTTTTGATTTCATCTATCACCATCTGCGGAAAGAGCATTCCCCCTTCATTATGATTTGGGTGAGGTAACGGCAAGAATCCCTTTGGAAACAGGCCTTTTTCTCGAATTTCATCGGGCGTCAATTCTGCCAGCTGCTGCCAGGTCACCCCTTCCGGCGGCTTTACTCTTACGCCCTGCTGGACAGGCTTTCCGCGAGACATAGTAACACCTTCAGTTGGATTATCTGAAAGGTCGTATCTTTGCTTAAGCAAATCCATCTGGCGCTTCATAACCTCCGGCTTGGCATCCTTCATCTTGGCCATAATTGAATCAAAGTCTTCGGTTACGACAACAGGGGCATAACTTGAAGGTTTTGCGCTGACTAAGGTAATACAAACAAAAGTGGATGCGACAATTAGAATAATTAGAGTTGTTTTTAAGATAGTGGGATTTTTTGAAGGTTCCATTTTGAGCCCCCTTTCGCTATTTATAATCTATCACATTAAACAACGAATTATAAAGGAAAAATTACCTTCCCCCCAACATCCTGTCAAGCCCCTTGATGGCAAAATTAATTTTTTTTTATAAAATCAGTGATTCGGCTATTTCTGATATAAAAAGCGGGCTTGCGCCTACTTTATGCAGGCCAGACGGGAATTCCTGCCTGCGTTGGAATAACAAGGAAAGCGTCGCCATTTTAGCGATGGCTAAACAATCTCCAAGATAAACCCTTCGACGGTTCGACTCTTTCGACCACGCTCCCTTCGACTGCGCTCAGTCCTATGGACTCCTTACGGAGGACAGGCAAGACAGGTGCGCTCACCGCAGGCTTCGCTTAAGGCAAGCCCTGGGGCTAAATACGCAGAAAAATCTGTTGCACATTTTCGACTTAAGCTTATAATAATCAACCTTGTGCAAGGCCAATTAACGTAAAAAGAGTAATACATACATAAAGATTATGGGAGAAAATCCTATGGAACCGATTACAGAGCCGGAAATCAACCTATTTGCCGATGAATTGCCGTCTATGGAAAATATCGAGAAACTCGCCTGTGACGTTTATAGCAGCGAGTCCAACCAGATAAAGTTTGCTGAACAGTTAGAGGCAAATATGTCCAAAACATCACCAAAGTCCCGCCTTGCAGTGGGTATCGGCCTTTTTATTCTCGGCCGATACACCGAAGCAATCGAGAAACTACAAAAAGCCAACGACTGCAAAGAAAAATTCATATACCTGGCCTTTGCGCTTCGCCGAACAGGCAGATTTGATGAAGCAATCGAAAACCTGCAAAATAGTCTCAAATATGAGGCCGACACATTAAACATTACCTTAGAAAAAGCTGCTACCTACCGTTATGCAGAAAATCCTGATGCCGCGGACAAGGAGCTTAAAAGCTGCGCAAATTTTGAAAATGTTAGTGCCGAATACCATTACCAACTGGGCAGACTTCAAGAAACACAAGGTCTTTATGAACAAGCGATGGACAATTACAAAACAGCATTGGAATTAGCCCCGACCCATCAAAAAGCCCTTTTTCACCTGGCTTATCGATGCGACTTATCCGGCGATGAAGAGGCGGCTATCGACTACTACAAACAAATTGCCTTAAGCACCCATGTCTACGTAAGTGCCCTGCTGAATTTAGCTGTACTCTACGAAGATAAAGACCAGTTCGATAAAGCATCCCAATGTATTGATATGGTTCTGGAGTCTCATCCAAATCACCAAAGAGCAATTCTGTTCAAAAAAGACATAGAAAGCTCAATGACCATGTACTATGATGAAGAAAAAGAGAAGAAAAAAACCCGCAAAAGTCAAATTTTGGAGACACCAATCTCTGATTTCGAGCTGTCTGTGCGAAGCAGAAATTGCCTGCGAAGAATGAACATAAATACGATAGATAATTTATTGAACATCACGGAAGCAGAGCTGTTATCTTATAAAAACTTTGGCGAAACATCACTTAGAGAAATTAAGGCCGTATTAGAAACGAAAGGATTACGGCTCGGTATGGCTCTGGAGGAAAAGAACCTCACTTTAGGAGAAAGCTCTGTGCGAGACACCGCAGAATATGAGGAGGATGAACACAGTCCCCTGAAGAATTCTATCGATGACCTACAATTGTCGGTGCGTGCTCGAAAATGTCTGCAAAATCTTAATATCCGCACAATCGGTGAATTGACGCAAACTACAGAAGCTGAACTTCTCGGCGCTAAAAACTTCGGTGTAACAAGCTTAAACGAAATCCAAAAAGCTATCAACAATCTGGGATTATCACTGCGAAGTTTGGATTGACTAATTGATTATTGATTATTTTCTAATTATTTATTTAATGTCTTTTTTAATTATCACCCAATTAACTGCAACTCGCAGCAAAGCTCTATCCCGGATTAATCCGCCCCGCCACAAGGATGGCGGGCAAGCTTACGTCCGGCAGACAAATCTGCCTTACATCTGGCAGATAAACTTATCAATAATTCTCCTGTATATGCTGATTATTCTTGGCGGGTGCAAGGCAAGACAGCTTACCGTGACGACTCCCCAAATGGATATCGAGCCGCGGTTCTGGGTGAGGGTCTTACTGCTGGACGATGTCACAGAATGCGTGCTGAAAACCGGCTCATCTTTCAGCATCATCAACCCACAAACACAAACCACACAAGGCCGCTTTGGCCAAATCGATGAACCAATAAAAGCCACTATTACCAATGGCATAATTACTATTGCCGGACGGCAATTCAATAGTAAGGAAGTAATTATTGCACCTGATATCCCCCACATCTTTAACCTAAACGGCAGCGATTACCGCGGCAAATTAAAACTAATAGTCAATCCCAGCGGCGACTGCCTTGACGCTATAAACCTTGTACCGCTTGAGCCCTACTTAGCAGGCGTGGTCGGAGCCGAGATGCCTGATTACTGGGAGCCGGCAGCACTTCAGGCCCAGGCAATCGCAGCAAGGACATATTGTCTTTACTACAAAAAGCGATTTGGCAGCAACCGCAACTGGGACGTCACGAAAACACAGGCAAATCAGGTTTACACCGGAGTAAGCGCCGAATCGGCCCAGATTTGGGAAGCTGTTAATAAAACATACGGCAAGGTCCTGAGCTGCAAACACATCAACGGCAGCGTAGATATTTTTCCGGCTTACTACAGTTCGACCTGCGGCGGTCACACTGAAAGCAGCGAAAATGTATTTGGCGATTCTTTTGAAGCACTCGTTGGTGTGCCGTGTCCCTATTGCCAGAATGTGGCCAGACTTAATCTTTTCTACTGGCCTATGGTCCAATTCGACAAAAGCTATGTCACGAATAAACTATTACAAAAGTATCCAACACTAAAGAGTCTTGGAAAGATTAAAAGTATTGCTGCAGTCGAACAAAGTGAATATGGAAAATTTTCGCGCATAACAAAAGTGAAACTTATCGGCTCAACCGGTAAAAGCGATTTTTTAAAAGCTGAGGATTTGCGTCTCACAATTGACCCTACCGGCCACAAGATAAAAAGCACAATCTGCCAAATCATCGATATGGGCGATAAATGGGCATTTTCATTGGGCAGAGGCTGGGGCCACGGCGTAGGGATGTGCCAATGCGGCGCTCAAGGCATGGCAAGACAAGGATATACCAGCCAGCAAATACTTTCGTATTATTATCCCGGCTCGAAGATTGTGAGTGTTTACTGAATTGAAATATAATTTTTTTATTTGAGCACAGCTTAAAATGGGCAATTTCCAGATTCTCCATCAGGATACCAACTCTTCAGCCCGATGCGGTTTGTTGAGCACGGCTCACGGCGAGGTTGAGACGCCAGCTTTTATGCCGGTCGGCACTGCCGGTGCTGTAAAGGGAATCACGCCACAACAACTCAAAGAAAGTGGTGCTTCCATAATCCTGGCCAATACCTATCATCTACTTTTGCGACCCGGCGTCGAGACGGTTGAATCGCTCGGCGGTCTTCATAAACTCATGGCCTGGGACAAGCCAATACTGACCGACAGCGGCGGATATCAAGTCTTTTCGTTAAGCTCCTTAAGAAAGATCGACGATGATGGAGTCGAATTCAACAGCCATATAGACGGGGCAAAAGTGTACCTTAATGCCGCCAGCGCAATAAAAATCCAAAATCGGCTTGGAGCGGATATAATAATGTGCCTGGACGAATGTACGCCTCATGGCATCGATGCACCCCAGCTAAAAAAGGCCGTGGAAAGAACGATTCACTGGGCCAGGCGTGCCAAAGAGGTGCATAAAACCGGCAAACAACTGTTATTTGGCATCGTCCAGGGCGGCCTGAATAAAGATTTGCGAACTTATTGTGCCTGCGAACTTGTCAAAATGGACTTTGATGGTTATGCTATCGGGGGAGTAAGTGTAGGCGAAGGTTATGATAACATGATAAAAACAGTAACTCATACAACGCAGGTCTTACCAAAAGATAAACCTCGATATCTTATGGGCGTAGGCAAACCAATCGACATAATTGCCGCTGTCAAGGCCGGTGTCGATATGTTCGACTGCGTACTGCCCACCAGAAACGGCCGAAACGCCTTTGCCTTCACTGAAAATGGTCCTGTGCGGCTACGCAACAGCGAGCTTATAAACGACCCGGAGCCAATCGAGGCCGGTTGCGATTGCTACTGCTGCAAGAACTTCAGCAGAGCAGCTATCAGACATTTTTTCAATTGCGGAGAAATGCTCGGTCCAATCCTCGCATCAGTGCATAACCTGAGATTTTACCAAAGACTAATGGCTAAAATCAGGAATGCAATAAAAAAGAACGAATTTGCCGACTGGGCAAAAAAAATGATTATTGATTATTGATTACTGATTATTTAACATTTCAGCGATGTCTCAATAATCGACGTTAATTTTATTATGAAGGGAAAATAAAGATGAACAGTGTATGGATATTAGCCCAAACAGAACCCAATGAGGCACCTTCAAAGATTAGCTCAACTCCGCTAACTTCAGAAGGCGAAGCAATGACGAAGGTACCATCTGACCCTAACGCTCCCCCTGCCGGGAGAGAACAGCCAAAACCACTTTTCCCTCCATGGCTCTTTCTCGTTTTGGCCGCTGTATTTATCTTCATGCTCTTTAGAGGACCTCAAAAAAAACAAAAAGAGCACAAAAAAATGGTCCAGTCACTGCAAAAAAATGACAAAGTTAGAACAATCGGCGGAATTATCGGTACTATTGTTGACATTAAAGACGATGAGATTACGCTCAAAGTTGATGAGTCAAACAATACAAAAATAAAAGTTGCCTTTTCAGCAATCGGAAAAAATTTGTCGAAAGAGAAAACGTAATTGGTGAGTGGTAATTATTTAACCCTGCCAGCAGGCATTTAACCAAATTGCCATTTAAACAACTATACAAGGAACATTATGAACAAGAATCTGATGCCAAAAATAGTTTTAATCATTGTTTTAGTGGCTTTAGCAGCGTGGACTTTATATCCTCCAAGCAAAACCTTACAGCCGGGAATAGA
>CAZZHL010000083.1:0-8686 GCA_964653945.1 uncultured Pirellulales bacterium | reverse complement strand
CTGATTTTATGCAGCCACGATGCTGATGTCAAGGTCTGTGCAAAGGAAATAAACTGTTGTCGGGTTGTCATTTTTGGGGCTTTAGGGGAATAGTAGTTTTTTGTTGAAATTTGGTGCGGGGGAGATATAATTACAAATCACAGCAGCGGAGGTGCAGCAATAGGAGGTGGCAAGTTAATTGATTATTTACGCTCCGAAAACGATAAAGACATATGGCAAGCTCAAAACGAAAAGATAAATTAAATGTTGTTCTCAAGACCGCCCTCGCGGCTATAGGGAAACATCCATATATCAAGATACCTGCGACATTGATTTCCGCAATAGCGGATTTGCCCGACAAGGAACAAGAGCAATTAGCCAAAGAACTTCTAACCCAATCAGAAATGGCTACTCTCAACGCTGCCGATGCCGCCGCCACGGCCAAACGAATCGAAAGCTTTCTCCACGAGCACTATCCAACTCGTCCCCTCGACTCAATCACCTATATTCCCTATCCTCGCAACGACTACTTCACAGGCCGAAAAGACCAGCTCGAACAGCTCGCTAAAACCCTAAAACACGATATCTCCGCTATCATAACCCAGGCCATAAGCGGCTTCGGCGGAGTCGGAAAAACACAAATCGCCCTCGAATACGCCTATGCCCACCAAAATAATTATAACTCAATCATCTGGCTCCGAGCAGACACCGAACAAACCATCACCGCAGACTTAGAGCAAATCATGCAAAAGCTTAATCTACCCTCTGCCAAACTCGAACAAAACCGGGCCAGCCTTATCCGCTGGCTTACTGAGCACCAGAGCTGGCTGCTCGTCTTCGATAATGCCGACGACCCCGAGAGAATAGTATCATACCTGCCGCCTCAGGGAACAGGCCATATTTTAATAACATCCCGCGCAACAGACTTCCAGGACATACCCAGCGCCCGGACAATTCCAATCGACAAAATGACCGAGCCGGAAGCAGTAGATTTCCTTTTCAAACGCACCGACCTTAAACGAACCGATGCTAATAAAAACGCCGCCGAGAAATTGGCAGGTGAGCTTGACTACCTTCCCCTCGCTCTCGAACAGGCCTCTGCATACATCGTCGCTCTGAAAATCACCTTCAAAGATTATCTCGACCAATATGCAACACTGGGAACAAAAATCTTCAAAGACAGCCGCGCAAGAGCACGAACCAGCTATAACCAATCAGTCCACAATACATGGCAAATGAATCTCGAACAGATAAAAAAAGAATCCCCCGCCTCGGCAGATTTGCTGGACCTGACCGCTTTTCTCCATCCTGACAGCATTCCTTTTTTTCTTATTATAGAATCAGCCGAACACCTCAGCCCGAACATTGCAGCCTTCAAAAAACACAAGGCCCCCAAAGTAGCCCTTGCCGAACTCCTCGAGCCCCTTACCCGCTTCAGCCTTATCACTCGCCACACAGACAAAGATGCCTTCTCAATCCACCGCCTCCTCCAGCAGGTCATACGCGACAACCTCAATGAAAAAGATAAAGCCTCCTTGCTAACCTGCGACATCGATGCCTTATACAATGCTTACCCTCGCGCCGATGAATTCGCCAATTGGCCAATATGTGCCCATCTAACGCCCCATTGCCTTTCTGTTTTCAACTGGCTCGACAAAGTTACCTTAAAAAAAGACTACTTGGCAGAATTCCTGAATAGCGTGGCTTACTATCTTGATGACCAGGCCCAATTCAGTGAAGCAGAACCCATCTACCAGCAAGCGCTGGCGATAGATGAAGCGTCCTTAGGCAAAGACCGTCCCGATGTTGCCACAGACCTGAACAACCTGGCTGCGTTGTATAAGGCCACCAATCGCCTTTCTGAGGCAGAGCCGTTATATAAACGGGCGCTGGAGATATGGGAAAAATCGTTGGGGAAGGAGCATCCACAGGTAGCTGCCGGCCTGAACAACCTGGCGCAGTTGTATCAGGCCACCAATCGCCTTAAAGAGGCAGAGCCTTTGATGCAGCGTGTTGTTAAAATCTTTGAGAAGTCGTTAGATGAAAATCATCCGAATGTAGCAGCAGCCCTGAACAACTTGGCGCAGTTGTATCAGGACACCAATCGCCTTAAAGAGGCAGAGCCTTTGATGCAGCGAGCTCTTGCGATAGATGAAGCGTCCTTAGGCAAAGACCATCCCAATGTCGCCATCCGCCTGAACAACCTTGCGCTGTTGTATCAGGCCACCGGTCGCCTTAAAGAGGCAGAGCCTTTGATGCAGCGAGCGCTGGCGATAAATGAAGCGTCCTTAGGCAAAGACCATCCTGATGTCGCAAGAGGTCTGAACAACCTGGCGCAGTTGTATCAGGCCACCAATCGCCTTAAAGAGGCAGAGCCCTTGATGGAACGGCATCTGGTGATTTTTCTACAGTTCACCCGCCGGACCGGCCATCCACACCCACATCTGGAAGATGCGATTAATAACTATACCGGCCTGCTCATACAGATGGGTTATCGTAAAGAAGAAGTCGCTGCCAGACTAAAGAACCTGGCCCCGGAAATGTTTAAGTAGATTTACTCAGAACGATTTCACCCTTCGTAGTTTCGTCCTTCTCGTGCAGGCGGTCTTTGGTTATCCAGTCGTACGCCTCGGGGTCAATTTCTTTGGCCCGCGGCCGAAAGCTTGTTTTTGTAATGCCTTTTAATAACATCGTTGTTGATTATCAGCTTTGGAGGTATATGTCCTAATTGCTCAAATGGTTTTATAGTTTCCTGCCAGGGGGTGTTTTGAGCGTGGGTTAAGGCAGAAAGCTGAATACCAGAATATTTTTTGTATGTATCCCAAATACCACCCAAGAATCTTTGTGTTTCTGAATCTTTTTTAAAAGCTTCATCAAACACAATATCCACTTTAAGCTCTTCGGTTATAGGTTTGTTGTAGTAATGTTTTAATCTGTGATAAAGTGAATATATCACCGGCCCGAATTTCCAGGCTTCAACAAGTTCGTAAATTAAAGGCTTATCTGTTAAAGCTAAATACCAGCCGTGAGCAATGTAGGTCAATTTAATAACCTGCATCTGGTTTAAGAGATTGTTCTCTTCGATCCCCCTTCTTATGAAAAAGTTGGCAATATACTTTGGATGATAAAGCATACCCAACACCTCCTTTCTTAACTTTTCATGTAAGGTTTATTATACCGTTTTATTTTCTATTGCAAGTAAAACGTTCGATAAAATCTAAAGGCCTAAGCCAGGCCTGTACTATTCGTCTTTTGTCTTGCTGCCTCTGTATAGTTGTCAAAGAATTGTCTTAGCTATGTCACCAAGTTAAAACGTTCCGATAATATATAATATAGAATTTGTGAAAGTGCAGGATGGAAATATAGGTTATATTGTTCAACTTTTATATTTCGCACATCGATTGTTTTGGTGCCTCTATCTGTATAGTTACGGATTTAAGCATTGGGTAATTTGGGCAACTTTTAATAATCTAAAAAAAATTTTAAAAAATTTATAGAATTTTATTGCAATGCTATTGTGCGCATACTTTTTCAAAATAGTGCTGATTCTCCTGCAGTTTACCCGCCAGACCGGCCATCCACACCCACACCTGGAAGCTGTGATTAATAACTATACCGGCCTGCTCGTACAGATGGGTTATCGTGAAGATGAAGTCGCTGCCAGACTAAAGAACCTGGCCCCGGAAATGTTTTAGAAGCAAAAACCCCTGCCGCGAGCGGCCTTCGTTAAAACTTCCACCTTCGCCAAGGCTTCCGCCTTCGTTAAAACTACGGTGGACAAGTCGGTGGACAAGTCGGCGGATAAATGCCGGCAAATATCAAGAAGGTCGTCGTGCCGACGACCGCTAAACAAAACCCCCAACATAAAGACCCCCGTCGCAAGCAACGGGGCTAAACGAAAAGAAAACCCCTTGCAGTGCAAGGAATGGCGAACAACCCACGTATAAAGAAAACCCCCGACAGTGCCGAAAAAGAAAACCCCCGAAGCAGGCTTCGGGGCTAAGTATGACCTAATCGAGCGATACTTATTTCTTCTTATCAGTTTTCTTGTCGGCCTTCTTTTCAGCTTTGGGCTCAGCCTTCGGCGCCTCTGCTGCAGCAGGAGCGGCTGTCGCAGCTGCACCTTCGGCTCCAGCTGCCGCCTCCTTCAGAGCTGCTTTTTCCTTCTTGCCTGCGTGGCTCTTGCGGTGCGCAACCTTCGGAAGCCCAAATACCGAATTGTCCTCCTGCCATCTCTCTTCTTCCTTGAGTTTTTCTATACGCTCCACCCGCGACAGAACATTTCGATGCCTTGTTAAAGCGCCTTTTATTTTTAGTGAACGGTCAATAGACATTCAATTCTTCTCCAATTTGTCCTTCGTAGCCCCCAAGGGGCGAAGAACGGAAACTACTCAATTTTCTTGCCGTACGCATCTCTGAAAAAAAGCGGAGCAAAAGTTTCATACCCCTGCGGTGCTTTATACTTCGCTCCAACTTCAACTATTTTTTGTTTTGCCTCGTATCCATCCGACTCTACACCAAAGCCCGCGTACCTGTCCCTGGTAACCAGAAAGTATTTTCCGCCCCAGCTAACAATCTCCGTCCCGATGCCGAACTGCGCAAAATGCTTTTGCACGGGTACCAAATCGGCCCTTTTGGGATATTCAACTAAAACTATAACATTGCCCGCCTTCGCCGAGGCTTCGTCGGACAGGCCGCCCTTTGGCGTAGCAGGTTCAGCCATTGTCTCTACCGGGGAGTCATCCGCCATACTTCCGGCGGATAAATCCGCTACACTACCAGCGGATAAATCTGCTGAACTTGCGGCGCCTGCTTGCTGCAGCGGGGCTTCGACTGGACTCAGCCGAATGCCCTCGCTCGATATAGCTGCGGCTGAATTATCACCAGCCGATTTTTTACTTAAAAAAGAACGATACTGACCAATCCGAAAGGCCAGCAGAAACAGCAGAATAAGGCCCAGCAGTATCGCAATAGCAACAGGATACGACACCGAGAATTCTATCCTGCTGGTATTAAACTGCACCGTTCTCGGCCTTCTCCACCACCCTGGCTCGGCAGGCACGCCGTGGCCTGACGGCGTAGTTGCCGGCTGGGGCGTCGCAACGCCGATTTCCTCCGTGGCCGATTCCTGCTCAGCTGCCTGCTCATGCTCGAGGTGGCCGGCTGAGGGCGGGGAACCGTGCAATTTCTCTAAGGTCCTGCCATAACCGCCTTTACGCCGGCTTTGTGTCATTGCCTCATAGAGAGAAATCCTCTTTTTCCGGTATCGAGCCATAATAAAAAACTAACATTCGTCCCCGCTCCTGTCTTCTGACAGGAAGACGCGAGAACCATTCTATCAATAAAACTACATCAAAACAATACAGGACGTCTGAAATATCAGTTTTTTTTACACTATTTTTGCCCGGATTTCAACAGAAAACCGGGCACACACCAATGAAACACAGAATCGGATAGGGATTTTTGACTTGACAGAGAAGCCATAGTAAATTAAATTAGCCGTTTTTAACCTTAGAAAACGTAAACTATGGAGTGTTGAGTAATGCTTCCAACGAAAAAAACCAGTAAGAGCAGAACCCGCACACGTCGCAGCCATCATCGGCTAAAAGCTGCAAACTATTCGCTCTGCAGCAAATGCGGCCAGGCCAAGCTGCCACACGCAGCCTGCGAAAACTGCGGTTACCTCAATCCGAAAATCACATTGAAGCTCGGCAAGGAAGAAGAGAGCGGCTGAGAATATGCGAATCGCAATCGACGCAATGGGAGGCGATAACGCACCGGATGAAATTATCGCCGGAGCGATTGAGGCAATTGAGCTGCTTGGTGAAGATGACGAGCTCATACTCGTCGGGCCAAGGGATACAATCGAGCCGCAACTGCCGTCTTCGAAGTCACGTGAAGGCATGATTAGCATAGTTGATGCCCCTGATGTCATCGATATGGACGAGGCGCCCATAGAGAGTCTGCGCAAGAAACCGAAAAGCTCAATCGGAGTTCTTGCGAAGCTGGCCAAGCACGGCCGGGTCGATGCAATCATCTCCGCAGGAAACACCGGCGCCTGTGTTGCAGCTTTTCAGATGAGGATGAGAAATCTGCCCGGTGTAAACCGCCCGGGAATAGCGGTAGTATTTCCCACGATTGAAGGGCCTGTTACTATCTGCGATGTCGGTGCTAATATCGCCTGCAAGCCGGTTCATCTTTATCAATACGGCGTGATGGCCAAAACATATTCAAGGCATCTGCTTGGCATCGAGAATCCAAGGGTCGGCCTTATGAGCATCGGCTCCGAAGATGCAAAGGGTAACGAGGTCGTAAAACAGGCACGCAAGATGATGAAATCCGACACACAAATGAACTTTGTCGGAAACATCGAAGGCAGGGACATATTCAGAGGCATTTGTGATGTTGCAGTTTGTGAAGGTTTTGTCGGCAATGTGATTCTCAAACTTACCGAAGGCCTTGTTGACGGGCTGTTTAAGGCAATAAAGCACGAGCTGTTACAGGAGAAAATCCGCCTTGCCATGAAGTTTAAGCCCGTAATAAAAAGAATATACAGCAAGTACGACTATAACGAATATGGCGGAGCACTTTTGTTAGGTGTCAATGGAACGGCAGTAATATGTCACGGCTCAAGCCGGAGAAGAACGATAAAAAATGCTATTATGGCCTCCAAGAAATTCTATACCGAAAAAATAAACGATAAGATTATTGAATATCTTTCAGAAACTTGCGTAATGGCAGCTGATGAATCCCGTTAGCGGTCGCCACGGCGCCCAACCAGGGACGTTTCGGGGATAAAAAATAGGTATTTTTGATATGGAGAAACTTCACCAACACCCAGACGTATCTAACGGGAAACACCCCCCTGCCTATCGTGCCGTTATCACAGGTACAGGTTCTTTTACGCCGGAGAAAACTCTGACAAATGATGAGCTGGCAGAAATGGTGGACACCTCTGATGAATGGATTACGTCCCGCACGGGTATCAAGGTTCGACACATCACTAATGACGGTGAAACTACCGCATTTTTAGCAACGGAAGCTGCCAAGATAGCTTTGGCTGATGCCAACGTTAAAAGCACGGATTTGGAACTTATCATCGTGGCCACCATCACGCCGGAGATGGTTTTTCCATCGACAGCAAGTTTTGTCCAGCGGGCCTTGCAGGCAAATAAGGCCTGGGTCTTTGATTTGGCCGCGGCCTGCAGCGGTTTTATATATAGTCTTTCAATAGTCCAGCAGTTTATGGAAAACGGCCGACTTAATAACGCACTTGTAATAGGGGCCGAGACCCTGACCAAGATTACAAACTGGAAGGACCGCACGAGCTGCATCCTCTTTGGCGATGGTGCCGGTGCTGTCATACTCGAGAGAAAAAAAGACGGGCAAAAAGGTATCTTATACAGCACTATGTTCTCAGACGGCAACCGCTGGCAGGCTTTGAATTGCCAAGCGTACGGCTCCCGTCATCCGGCGGCTAAACCTTTGGACAACCCCGAAAAAATCTATATGGAAATCAAGGGCAGAGAAGTCTATCAGCAGGCAGTCCGGCGAATAGTCGAAACTGTTACCGAGTGTCTGCATGCCTGCAATCTAAGTGTTGACGACGTTGCTATGCTAATATCGCACCAGATGAATGCAAGGATTATTGAATCCGCGGCAAAACGCCTCGCGTTTCCTTCTGAAAAGGTCTTTATAAACATTAATGAGTACGGCAATACTTCAGCTGCCTCGGTGCCGCTTGCCTTTGATGAGTGCAGAAGGCAGGGGAAAATTAAAGAAGGTGATATTGTTATTTTTGTCGCTTTCGGTGCAGGATTGACCTGGGGTGCAAACGTAATCCAATTTTAATTGTGTAGCACGGCCATCTTGGCCGTGCAGACACGGGCTGGAAGCCCGTGATACGTTAAGATATAAATAATGAAGACCGCTTTTTTATTTCCGGGACAAGGTGCTCAGGTCGCAGGCATGGGGAGAGACCTCAACGATGCCTTTCCGCAAGCAGCAAAAATCTTTACAAAGGCAAACGACATCCTCGGATTCGACTTAAGCAGTATCTGCTTTGAAGGTCCTGCGGAGAAATTAAATACTACCACGATGTCCCAGCCGGCAATTTTCGTAACTTCCGCCGCCATTTTGGAGGTCCTTAAGACAAATCCCGCCACCAGCGCAATAACCGCGAATGTAACAGCAGGCCTTAGCTTGGGCGAATACACCGCCCTTTATGCCGTGGGAGTCGTTAGTTTCGAAGATGCGCTTACCCTCGTTCAGAAACGAGGCCAGGCAATGCAGGCCGCTGCCGACGCCACTGAAGGTACGATGGTCAGCATCATCGGCCTTGATGAAGAAAAAGTTGCCAAGCTATGTGCCGAAGCCAGAGGGAATAAAATTTTAGAAGCGGTCAATTTCAATTGTCCGGGCCAAATCGTGGTAAGCGGCAGTATAACCGCCTGCGAGAGAGCTGAAAAGCTCGCTGAGAAGTACGGTGCTATAAAAGCTGTCCGACTGGAAGTTGCCGGAGCTTTTCATACCGAAATGATGTCCAGTGCCGCCGATGCACTCGGCGAAGCGCTGCAAAAAACAAAAATTTCCGACCCTTCCAACGTCAGGACTATCGCTAATGTCAACGCCCGGTATTACGAAAGCGCTGAAGAAATCAGGCAAGGCCTCAAAGGGCAGTTGACTAACCCGATTCTCTGGCAAAAAT
>CAZZHL010000082.1:7006-8909 GCA_964653945.1 uncultured Pirellulales bacterium | reverse complement strand
TAAAGCGACGATAAATATCGTAAGCGAAGCGGGGATTTTTTGTCTTTTTGATAATGCCGTCAATTACACTGTCATTGAGCCCTAAGTTAAGAACCGTGTCCATCATGCCGGGCATAGATACGGCTGCACCGCTTCTGACGCTGACCAGCAGTGGTTTTTTCGGGTCGCTGAGCTTTGCACCCATTGCCTTTTCCAGCTTGGCCAGGTTCTTGTCGACCTCACCTTGAAGGCCTTTCGGCCATTTGCCGCTGGATTTGTAATATGCACTACAGACCACTGTGCTGATGGTAAAGCCCGGGGGAACAGGTACGCCAAGGTTTGTCATTTCCGCGAGGTTCGAACCCTTACCGCCCAGGATTTCTTTCATTTTTGCATTGCCTTCGGCCTTGCCACCGCCGAAAAAGTACACCTGTTTCTTTGCCATTGCTCAAATTCTCCTTCTAAGAAAATACGTTCCAAATAATTCAACAAATAATCCCATAGGGAAAAGAACCACGCAGTGTATAACATCAGAGGAGGTTTGTCAACCTTTTTGGCCACAAAGACGCAAAGACACGAATTTTAACCACAGAGTTCATCCGCCGTCGCCAAGGCTTTGGCGGGACAAGCAGAGAACACAGAGAGAATCCAGCCAGCTTGGTGTTCTGCCGCACGGACCCGCCAAAAAGACGGCGGGTAAATGGCAGACAAGTCTTGGTAAATTCTACTCCCAAAGCAAGCTTTGCCATAGAATATTGCCTTCGTCCACCCCGCTTCGTTATTCAACCACGCAGGGCAGGCAAAGTCAGACGAGCTGACTTATCTTTAAGCTGACTGGTTAAAGCACGGATACCTCATTAAAACGAATAAGCACAAGTTTACACGGATTCCTTCGACACTTCGACAAGCTCAGTGCAGGCAAGCTCAGGACAAGTTTTGGCTTGCGGGAAATTTTTGTTGAAAGTTGGGCTAATGGTGATATAAGGTGAAAGGGGGATATTAATGGTTGAAATTATTGTAACCGGACCAGCAGCGCCGGTGAGCCGTACCGTTCGGCAGATGAAATTTGACACGGAGACCTATATATGCAGCTCTACAAAAAAACTATTCCCCCAAAAATTTGGATTATTGCCATTCTAGCCCTTGCAGCCGCAATCTTACTCATCATACTCCTCGTCTAGGTCAACGCTTGATTTTCTAAGGAAATATCGAGACGAGAGCGTATTGATTCTGGCTGGCTTGGTGGAGTTTTAGACACGGATTTACCCCGTTAGATGTTTACTATCTAATGGGGTTTACCACCGATTATTTTTTAACCGCAGAGTGCGCAGAGACTGTGAAAAATCCTAAATACTAATATCTAAATCCTAAACAAATCCAAATTACAAAAATACAAATGTTCAAAAAAACCGTTTTTGCCTTCGTCCACTAAGTCAGGCGAGCTGACTTATCTTTAAGCTGACTGATTAAAACACGGATAGGCATCCCAGGCCGGGGGTTGATTTTAGAGTAACGGCAGTATAAAATCATTGTTGTATGGCTTGGCCACAGGTACTGTTATGTTAGATGTCACATAAAAAGAAGGAGAAATACTATGGATATCATTACAGTCCGAACATTTTTTTTGTGGTGCACGATTATTAACGGGATAATACTGCTCGGCTCGTCCCTGGTTTGTGTCTTTGCCCGCGAATGGATATACCCTATACACAACAGATTCTTCAATATATCCCGGGAAACGGCCAACACGATGTTCTACTCGTTTATTGCATTGTACAAGATAGTGTGGATGATGTTCAATCTCGTCCCCTACCTTGCCCTGTCTATCATAGGATAGCGTGAAGAGTATCGAGTAAAGTGGATGAGTAGATGAGTGGATGAGTAAATGAGTGGATGAGTAAATGAGTGGATGAGTAAATGAGTG